>NZ_JBJLSF010000073.1:0-25027 GCF_050871885.1 Kineococcus aridisoli
GCACCCCAGGGTGCGGGGGCCGCTCGCGTGTGGGGAGCCCCCTTCCCGGCCGTCGCGGCCGTCCGGCCCCGCCGCGCGCCGGGGGCCTCGCGCTTCGGCTTCGAGGACCTCGTGCCCGCGCCGGGGGAGGACCTGGTGGCCACCGGCGGCGACCTGTCCCCGGAGACGCTGCTGGAGGCCTACCGCCACGGGCTCTTCCCGATGGGGCTGGGCGGTGGCGGGCGCGGGCCGATCGGCTGGTGGTCGCCGGACCCGCGCGGCGTCCTGCGCCCCGAGCGCGTGCACGTCTCCCGCTCGCTGGCGCGCTCCCTGCGCCGCTTCGAGGTGCGCGTGGACACCGCCTTCGACGAGGTCGTCGCCGGCTGCGCCGACCCCGCGCGCCCCGGCGCCTGGATCACCTCCCGCGTCGCGGCCGCCTACGGGCGCCTGCACGTGCTGGGCATCGCGCACTCGGTGGAGGTCTGGCGCGACGGCGAGCTGGCCGGCGGCCTCTACGGCGTCCTCGCGGGCGGGCTGTTCGCCGCCGAGTCCAAGTTCCACCGCGTCACCGACGCCTCCAAGGCGGCCGTGGTGGCCCTGGCCGACCTGCTGCGCGCCGACGGCGTGGGCGGCCGGCTGGTCGACGTGCAGTGGCGCACCGAGCACCTGGCCACCCTCGGCGTGGAGGAGGTCCCGCGGGCCTCCTACCTGCGGATGCTGGGCGCCGCCCTGGCCCTGCCCGCACCCGCCGCGTTCGTGGCGCGCCCCGAACGGCCGATCGACTACGACGGGGGGTAGTCTCATCCCCGAGGGGACCGGTCTGCGCACGACGAACGCTCGACGGGCACGGATCGTCCCCGATCTCTGCACGAACCGTGGGAAGGCCGACGTTGGGCACGCGAGACTCGGGCGCGACGCGTCGTCGCCGTCCCCCCAAGGCGCTGGTCGCCGGCGTCCTCACCGGGGTGAGCGCCCTGGTGCTGTCCGGCTGCGCCGGGGACTGGCCGGACGCCTCGGCGAGCAACTTCTTCCTCCCGGACGCCAGCATCGGCGCGACGAACCAGACCGAGCGCCTGTCGGAGCTGTGGGACGGGTCCTGGATCGCGGCGCTGGCCGTCGGGCTGCTGGTCTGGGGACTGACGATCTGGTGCGTCGTCGCCTACCGGCGCCGCAAGGGCGACCCGGTGCTGCCGGCGCAGGTCCGCTACAACATGCCGATCGAGATCCTCTACACCATCGTCCCCGTGATGATGGTCGGGGTGCTCTTCTACTACACCGCCCGCGACCAGCAGGCGGTCCTGGACACGTCCGAGACGCCGGACGTCACCATCCAGGTCGTCGGCAAGAAGTGGTCCTGGGACTTCAACTACCTGGACGAGGACGGGCAGCCGTACGTCTACGACACCGGCCGTCAGGCCGACCTGACCGGTCAGGCGGGCGTCGAGGACGACCTGCCCACCCTGTACCTGCCGGTCGGCGAGACGGTCCAGTTCGACCTGTACTCGCGCGACGTCATCCACTCCTTCTGGGTGCCCGCCTTCCTCATGAAGATGGACATGATCCCGGGCAGCCCGAACAAGTTCCAGGTCACCCCCACCAAGGAGGGTGAGTTCAAGGGCAAGTGCGCCGAGCTGTGCGGCGACTACCACTCGGAGATGCTCTTCAACGTCCGCGTGGTCTCGCCGCAGGAGTACCAGCAGCGCCTCGACGACCTCCAGGCCGCCGGCCAGACCGGCTCGCTGCCGACGACGCTCGCCGGTGCCAACGAGCAGGACGGCGCCGCGGACAACGCACAAGACGAATCCAGTGACGGGAACAACGACTGATGGCAGCTGAGAGCTTCAACCTGCCGGGGACGGCGGCGAGGGTGACCTCGCGCCAGCCCCTCGGCGCCGTCGTCCCCAGGCGGCACGGCTCGGTCATCGCGGGCTGGATGTCCAGCACCGACCACAAGGTCATCGGCAACCTCTACTTCGTCACCTCGTTCATCTGGTTCCTCATCGGCGGGGTGCTGGCGCTGCTCATCCGCGCCGAGCTCTTCGAGCCCGGCATGCAGGTGTTCAGCACCAAGAACGAGTACAACCAGTCGTTCACCATGCACGGCACGATCATGCTGCTGCTGTTCGCGACACCGCTGTTCGCGGCCTTCGCCAACGCCATCATGCCGCTGCAGATCGGCTCGCCCGACGTGGCCTTCCCGCGGCTGAACATGTTCAGCTACTGGCTCTACCTCTTCGGCGGCCTCATCGCCGCGGCCGGCTACCTCACCCCCGGCGGGGCGGCCTCCTTCGGCTGGTTCGCCTACGCGCCGCTGTCCGACGTGGTCCACTCGCCCGGCCTGGGCGGCAACCTGTGGGTGATGGGCCTGGCCTTCTCCGGCTTCGGCACCATCCTCGGCGCGGTCAACTTCGTCACCACGATCATCTGCATGCGCGCTCCGGGCATGACGATGTTCCGGATGCCGATCTTCACCTGGAACGTGCTCATCACCAGCGTCCTGGTGCTCATGGCCTTCCCGGTGCTGGCCGCCGCGCTGCTGGCCCTGGGTGCGGACCGCATCATGGGTGCGCACGTCTTCGAGGCCGCCAACGGCGGGCCGATCCTGTGGCAGCACCTGTTCTGGTTCTTCGGCCACCCCGAGGTCTACATCATCGCGCTGCCGTTCTTCGGCATCGTGACCGAGATCTTCCCGGTCTTCAGCCGCAAGCCGGTCTTCGGCTACAAGGGCCTGGTCTTCGCGACCATCTCCATCGCGGGCCTCTCGGTGACGGTGTGGGCGCACCACATGTACGTCACCGGCAAGGTGCTGCTGCCCTTCTTCGCCTTCATGACGATGCTCATCGCCGTGCCCACGGGTGTGAAGTTCTTCAACTGGATCGGCACCATGTGGCGCGGTTCGCTGACCTTCGACACCCCGATGCTGTGGGCGGTCGGCTTCCTGGTCACCTTCCTCTTCGGCGGCCTCACCGGTGTCATCCTGAGCTCGCCGCCGCTGGACTTCCAGCTGTCGGACTCCTACTTCGTGGTGGCGCACTTCCACTACGTCGTCTTCGGCACCGTCGTCTTCGCGATGTTCGCCGGCTTCTACTTCTGGTGGCCGAAGTTCACCGGCAAGATGCTGCACGAGGGCTGGGGCAAGCTGCACTTCTGGCTGCTGTTCGTCGGCTTCCACACCACCTTCCTCATCCAGCACTGGCTGGGGGCGGCGGGCATGCCGCGCCGCTACGCGGACTACCTGCCCGGTGAGGGCTTCACGACGATGAACCAGATCTCCACGATCGGGGCCTTCATCCTCGGGCTGTCCTTCCTGCCCTTCCTGTGGAACGTCTACCGCACCGCCCGCTACGGCGAGAAGGTCACCGTGGACGACCCGTGGGGCTTCGGGGCCTCGCTGGAGTGGGCGACCTCCTGCCCGCCGCCGCGGCACAACTTCGTCTCGCTGCCGCGCATCCGCTCCGAGCGCCCGGCCTTCGACCTGCACCACCCCGAGGCGGTCGGCCACGACGACCAGGGCGGCAACGAGGGCGGCAACCTGCTGCAGGCCGTCTACGGCGGCTCCGAGCGCACCGGCCGCGACGACCTCAAGGAAGGGCACTGACCGATGAAGCCTGAAACCTGGCTCTTCTCCGGCGGCATCCTCTTCTTCGTCCCGCTGGCGTTCGTCTACGGCATGCTCGCCGAGTGGAACGAGTGGGTGGGCTTCATCTCCCTCCTGCTCACCGGGGGCCTGGCCATCCTGGTCGGGACCTACCTGGCGATCACGGCCCGTCGCATCGACGACCGTCCCGAGGACAACCCGCGCGCCGACATCAGCGAGGGTGCGGGGGAGCAGGGCTTCTTCCCGCCCTACAGCTGGTGGCCGCTGTACCTGGCCGCCGGGGCCGCGCTCGCGTTCTTCGGCGTGGCCGTCGGCTGGTGGCTGTGGCTCATCGGCCTCGTCGTCACCGTGCCGATGATCATCGGTTGGGTCTTCGAGTACTACCAGGGCGAGCACGCCCACTGAGGCGACCGTCTCCACGAGGGGCCCCGCACCGACCGGTGCGGGGCCCCTCGTCGTTCTCGTGCTCGTCGTCCCGTGACGGACGAGGGCGGAAGGAATCGCCGGTGCGTGCAACGGAACGGCCCCGCGATGCGTCCTCCTGATGACCACTCCCGGTGCGAGGATGTGGGCAGGGGGAAGCACGAGGGGGGACCGCGAGGTTCCTCGGGGGAGACACCACGCCGTTGAGCACGCCGTCGAGCACGTCCACGTCCAGCACGTCCAGCGCGCACCGGGGACCCGGTGGTGCCGCACCCAGGGGCGTCGGGTCCCGCGCCGCGCGCGTGCGCGCGCTCGCCCCGGCGGCCCTGGTCCTCGCCCTGGCCCTGCCGCTGAGCGCCTGCCAGTCCGACTCCGGCGCGGGCGGCTCGTCGGCGGCGGCGAGCGCCCCGGCGTCCGCCGCGCCCGCCTCCATCACCGTCGCACCGGCCGACGCGAGCGGGGACGTGCGACCCGACACCCCGGTGACCGTCACCGCCGCAGGCGGGCGGCTCGGGGAGGTCAGCGTCACGGCCGCCGACGGCACGCCGCTGGCCGGTGCCCTGGACGCCGCCGGGACGACGTGGACGAGCACCGGTGCGCTGACGCCGGCCACCACCTACAGCGTGCACGCGGTGGCCACCAACGCCGACGGCACGCCCACGACCACCTCCAGCACCCTCACCACGCTGACGCCGCTGGGCACCGCCTTCCCGGCCGTCGCACCGCTGAGCGGTTCCGAGGTCGGGGTCGGGATGCCCGTCATCGTGACCTTCGACTCGCCCGTCGCCGCCGACCGGCGTGCCGTGGTCGAGCGGGGGCTCGTCGTGACGACCCAGCCGACCCCGGTGGAGGGCTCGTGGTCGTGGCAGTCCGACACCAAGGTGGAGTTCCGCCCGAGGGACTACTGGCCCGCGCACAGCCAGGTCCACGTCGACGTGGACCTCGGCGGTGTGGAGGTGGCACCGGGTGTGTGGGGCAAGACGCGGGACATCGACTTCACCGTCGGCTCGGCCATGGTCAGCACCGTGGACATCAACGCCCACACCTTGACCGTCACCCGGGACGGTGAGGTCCTGCGCACCATCCCGGTGACGCTGGGCCAGTCCGGCAGCGGCGGCAAGTACGTCACCCGCAGCGGTACGAAGGTCGTCATGAGCCTCGAGGAGTCCCGCCAGATGGACGCGGAGACGACCGGGGTCAGCAAGGACGACCCGGAGTACTACAACGTCGCCGTGCGGTACGCGATGCGGCTGACGAACTCGGGTGAGTTCATGCACGCCGCGCCGTGGTCGGTCGCCTCCCAGGGGTCGGCCAACGTCAGCCACGGCTGCACCGGCATGAGCACCGAGGACGCCCGGTGGGTCTTCGAGCACTCCAAGGTCGGTGACGTCGTCACCTTCGTGGGCAGCGACCGGGCCATCGAGCCGGGCAACGGGTTCAACGTCTGGAACGAGACCTACGAGCAGTGGCGCGAGGGGTCGGCCCTGCCCGCCTGAGCCCCTGCGACGAGGCCTGGCAGGGTGGTCCGGTGACACCGGACCACCCGCCGACCCTCCCGCGCCGGCGGAGCCCGTCCCGCCGCGTCTGGACGCTGCTGCTCGCGGTCGCCACCATCGCCGCCGTGCTCGTCCTGGCCCGCCGGCTGGAGGGCGCTGACCTGGGGGAGCGGCTGCGCGGGGCGCAGGTGCGCTGGTTGGTCCTGGCGGTGCTGCTGTCCGTGGTGCCGCTGCTGGGCAACGTGGCGTCGATGGTCTCGCTCGCACCGGTGCGGCTGCCGGTGGTCCGCACGGGAGTGGTGTGGTTGGCCACGTCCTTCGTCAACCTGGTCACGCCGTCCAGCACCGGCGGGGTAGCGCTCACCGTGCGCTACGTGCAGCGCCAGGGCGCTGTCCCGCTGGCCGTGGCGGCCACGACCATCGGTGTCGTCCAGTCGACCTCCTTCGCGGTGACCGCGGTGGTGCTGGGGATCTGCCTGCTCGCCGTCGGACGGGAGTGGGGGGTCGCCGACCTCGTCCCGTGGCCGGTGCCCGCCCTCGCGGTGGCCGGTGTCGTCCTCGTCGTCGTCACCGGGCGCTCCTGGCCGTGGGCGCGCCGGCAGCTGCGCGAGCGGGTCGTGGCGCCGGTGCGGCGGGAGTGGCCAGGGCTGCGGGGGGCGCTGACCTCACCGCGCCGCCTCGCCGTCGCCCTCACCGGTCACCTCGCCGTCCCGCTCGGCTTCGCCGCCACCCTCGACGCGAGCGCGCGGGCCTTCGGCGGTGAGCCGTCGTTCGCGCTGCTGGTGCTGGTCGTGGTCGGCAGCTCCGCCGTCACCGCCGCCGTCCCCGTGCCGGGAGGCGTGGGGGCCTCCGAGGCCGCGCTGACCGCCGGGCTGGTGGCCGCGGGGCTCGAGCCCGGTCCGGCCCTGTCGGCGGCCCTGCTGCACCGCCTGCTGACCTTCTGGGTGCGGGTGCCCCCGGCGTGGGCGGCGCTGGTGTGGCTGCGCCGGCGGGGTGCCGTCTGAGCGGTGCTGCCGGCGCACGACGAAGGCCCCGGGCGGATCGCCCGGGGCCTTCGTCGTGCAGCGGTGCTGGTGGTCAGCCGTGCAGGGTCTGCGACGTGCCGATCGCCGGGTTGTTGCCCGCATCGACCTCGTCGCGGTGCGGACCCTCGACCGCGTCGTGGTCGTGGTGCGAGGCGGCCAGCTCGGCCGGGGTCACCGGCTCGACGCGGTCCTCGAAGTAGAACTTCGACAGCCGCCGCTGGAGCTTGCCGTACAGCGAGCTCGGGTTGCCGGCGTCCAGGCGGTCCTCGATCTCCATCGGGCGGAAGGAGTCGTGCTGCACGAGGGTCCAGCGCTCCATCTCGGTGAGGGGGGCGTGGACCTCGATGAACTCACCGTGCGGCAGGCGGACGATGCGGCCGGTCTCACGACCGTGCAGCGCCTTCTCGCGGTCCTTGCGCTGCAGGCCCAGGCAGATCCGCTTGGTGATGACGAACGCCAGCGCCGGCAGGACGAAGACGCCCACCCGCAGGAAGCGGGTGATGTCGTTGATCGACAGCCCCATCATGTGGGCGATGATGTCGTTGCCGCCGGAGATCCACAGCAGGACGTAGAACGTCAGCGCCATGACACCCAGGCCCGTGCGGGTCGGCTGGTTGCGCGGACGGTCCAGCAGGTGGTGCTCGCGGCGGTCACCGGTCGCGGCCTGCTCGATCCACGGGTACAGGCACAGCACGCCCATCGTGAACAGGATCACCACCGTGGTGGGGATGAAGATGTTCATCGAGAACGTGAAGCCCCACAGGTTGAACTCGAACCAGCCCGGCATGAGCCGCACCGCGCCGTCGAGCCAGCCCATGTACCAGTCCGGCTGCGAGCCGGCCGTCACGGGGGAGGGGTCGTAGGCGCCGTACGCCCAGATCGGGTTGATCGACACCAGCCCCGCGATGAGGGCGATGACGCCGAAGACGATGAAGAAGAAGCCGCCGGCCTTGGCCATGTACACCGGGAAGAGCGGGAAGCCGACGACGTTGTCCTCGGTCCGGCCCGGGCCGGGGTACTGGGTGTGCTTGTGCACCACGACGAGCATGAGGTGCACCACGATCAGCGCGAGCATGATCGCGGGCAGCAGCAGGATGTGGATGGTGAAGAACCGCGGGATGAAGTCCTGGCCCGGGAACTCACCGCCGAACAGGAAGAAGCTGATGTACGAGCCGACCACCGGCACCGCCAGGATGATGGCCTGGGCGATGCGGATGCCGGTGCCGGACAGCAGGTCGTCGGGCAGCGAGTAGCCGGTGAAGCCCTCGAAGACCGCCAGGATCGCCAGCAGCGCGCCGATGACCCAGTTGATCTCGCGCGGCTTGCGGAAGGCGCCGGTGAAGAACACGCGAGCCATGTGGACGATCGTGGCGGCGACGAAGACGAGCGCGGCCCAGTGGTGGACCTGGCGCATCAGCAGACCGCCGCGCACGTCGAAGGACAGCCGCAGCGACGAGGCGTACGCCTCGGAGACGTGCTGCCCGGCGAGCGGGGCGTAGTTGCCGACGTAGGTGGTCTCGGCGGCGCTCGGCTCGTAGAAGAACGTCAGGAACGTCCCGGTGAAGAGCAGGATCACGAAGCTGTACAGCGTGATCTCGCCGAGCATGAAGGACCAGTGGTCGGGGAAGATCTTCCGGGCGAACCCGTTGACGATCTTGCTGGCGCCGACGGAGTCGTCGGCGAAGTTGCCGACGCCGCCGGCGACCTTGTCGATGGTGCTCATCCGCGCTCCCAGAAGCTGGGGCCCACGGCTTCGTGGAAGCCGCTGCTCGCCCGGAGGTACCCCTCGTCGTCCACCTCGATGGGCAACTGGGGCAGACGCCTCTTGGCGGGGCCGAAGATCACCTTGCAGTCCTGCGTCAGGTCGAAGGTCGACTGGTGGCAGGGGCACAGCAGGTGGTGGGTCTGCTGCTCGTACAGGGCCACGGGGCAGCCCATGTGGGTGCAGATCTTGGAGTAGGCGACGGTGCCGTCGACCCCCCAGTCCGCGGACTTCTCGGTGAGGAGGCCCTCCTCCAGGCGCATGAGGAGGACCGCCGCCTTGGCCTTCTGGTTGAGGACGTCCTCGACGTCCTCGATGCCCTCGGGCAGGACGTGGACGACGGAGCCGAGGCTGACGTCGGCGGCGCGGATGCGGCCACCCTCGGGGTCCTTGACGAGGTAGTCGCCGGCCTTCCACATGGTCGTCGACAGGTCGTCGCCCGGCAGCGGGCCGGTGTCGCGGAAGAAGAAGACCGCCGGGATCGGGAACAGCGCCAGCGCCCCGACGAGGGTGTTGCGGATGAGCGGCCGGCGCCCGAGGGCGGCCTCGCCGGCACCCTCCTTGAGGATGGCGACCGCCTCGGCGCGCTCGGCGTCCGTGCCGCGCTGGCGGTGGCGGTAGTCGATGCGCTCGTCGTCGGGCATGAGGGTCTTGGCCCAGTGCACCGCGCCGACGCCCAGGGCGAACAGCGACAGGAACATCGACAGGCCGATGGCCCGCGTCGACAGCCCGATCCGGTCGAAGCTGCCGTCGTACTTGATGGCGATGATGGAGACGATGATCCCGATCGAACCGATCATCGACAGCAGCAGCAGGATCGCCACCTGCCGCTCGGCCCGCTTGGCCGCCTTGGGGTCCGTGTCGCCCATGCGGTGCTGGTGCGGCGGCAGACCCGGGTTCTCGAAGCGGTCGGGAAGGCCGCCCCCGGGCTTGGCGAGGGTCGTCCCCGCCTGCCCGTGCGCCTCCTCGGCGCGTTCGATGTCGCTCATGCTCCCTGCCCGTCCGTGTCCTGCGTGCTGATCGTGACCGTCGTCTGCCCCGTCATCAGGAGGACTTCATCCCCAGCCAGACCGAGCAGCCGATGAGGATGCCGATGCCGGCGATCCAGGCCACCAGGCCCTCGCTGACCGGGCCGATCGAGCCGACGGTCAGCCCGCCCGGGTCCGGGCGCTTCTCGTCCTGGGTGAGCCAGGCGATGATCGCCGTCTTGTCCTCGGGGCTGATGGTGTTGTTGTTGAAGACCGGCATCGACTGCGGGCCGGTCACCATCGCCTCGTAGATGTGCTTGGCGGAGGTGTCGCTGAGGTCGGGGGCGTACTTGCCCGCGGTCAGCGCACCGCCCTTGCCCGCGAAGTTGTGGCACATCGCGCAGTTGGTGCGGAAGATCGACGCGCCCCGCGCCAGCTGCTCGTCGCTGACGCCGGAGACGTCGAGCTCCTCGTCGGTCGGCACGGCCGGGCCGGGGCCCAGGGAGGCGATGTAGGCGCCCATCTGGTCGATCTGCTCCTGCGAGAAGCGGATCTTGGGGACCTCCGGCGCCTGCGCGGCGCTCTGCGCCAGCGGCATGCGGCCGGTGCCGACCTGGAAGTCGACCGAGGCGGCGCCCACGCCGATGAGCGACGGGCCTGCCACCTTGCCGTCGACGACGTTGCCGCCCTGGGCGTTGAGCCCGTGGCAGGTGGCGCAGTTGGCGAGGAAGAGCTTCTTGCCCGCCTCGATGTCGTCGGCCGAGGCCGCCGAGGTGGAGGCCTGCGCGTCCCGCGGCGCCACTGCCGCGTACAGGCCCCCGACGAGGAGGAGCGCCAACGCGATCAGCACGACGACGGCCAACGGGTGGCGCCGTCGGGCGCTGAGTGCGGTGAGGGTCCTGGTCACGGTGCTGGTGCTCGCTTCCTACGGGGCGTTCGGGAACTTCGCGGGCGGTTCGGCGGTTACTTGAGGATGTAGATCACGGTGAAGAGGCCGATCCACACCACGTCGACGAAGTGCCAGTAGTACGAGACGACGATGGCGCTGGTGGCCTCCTGGTGACCGAAGCGCTTCGCGGCGAAGGAGCGCCCGATGACCATGAGGAAGGCGACGAGACCGCCGAAGACGTGGATGCCGTGGAAGCCGGTGGCCAGGATGAAGACCGAGCCGTAGGCGTTCGTCGCGATGGTCAGGCCCTCGTGGGCCAGCTCCGCGTACTCGAACACCTGGCCGGCGACGAAGATCCCGCCGAAGATGTAGGTGAGGACGAACCACTCCTGCATGCCCCACTTGCCGACCTCCCAGAGGCGGCCGAGGCGGCGCGGCTGGAAGCGCTCGGCGGCGAAGACGCCGAACTGGCACCAGAACGACGAGATCACGAGGATCGTCGTGTTGATGCTCGAGAACGGGACGTTGAGCATCTCCGGGCCGGTCTCCCACAGCTGGGGGGCCACGGAGCGGATCGTGAAGTACATGGCGAACAGCCCGGCGAAGAACATCAGCTCGCTGGACAGCCACACGATCACGCCGACCGAGACCGCGTTCGGCCGGTTCACCGAGCCGTGTGCGGGACTCGGGTTACTGCTCTGGACAGCCTGTGCACTCGCCACGTCGCCAATCATGCCCCACGGGTCCCCCGGTGCGCCGCCCGGGCCACCGACGTCGTGTCGTAGACCTGCGCTGGGCCGGTCGGGGGAGGTTCGGTGCGCGGTGTGCAGGAGGTGTGCCCGAGCCCCTGACCTGCGCACACGTCCTGCGCAGGGCCCGTGGGCGGGTGGTGGAGGTCACAGGTCGATCTCGATCCGCGCGGGTCCGCGTCACGGCCCGTGAGCACTCCCCGAGCGCCTGGTGGGCGCCTCCCCGGGGCTTCGCGGGGCCGCCGGGACCGGGCGAGGACCGCACGGCGTCCCGCGCCCGCCGCGCGGTCCGCGCCCGCCCGCTCAGTAGGGTTGGGCGGCCCGGGCTGGAGGACCTCCAGCCCGCTCGAGACGCAGGGGAGCCAGGACCGCCATGACCGCCGTCACCCGGGCCGCCACCGGCGAGGCCCCCACCTGGCCCGGACTGCTGTCCGCGCTGCTCGCCGGCCGCGACCTCGACTCCGCGCAGACCGGCTGGGCCATGGACCGGGTGATGCGCGGCGAGGCCTCCGACGTGGCGCTCGCCGGCTTCCTCGTGGCGCTGCGGGCCAAGGGGGAGACCAGCGCGGAGCTGGCCGGCCTGGCCGACGCGATGCTCGCCCACGCGCTGCCGCTGGAGGTGCCCGGGCCCGTCGTCGACCTCGTGGGCACCGGCGGCGACCGCGCCAACACCGTCAACATCTCCACCATGGGCGCCCTCGTCCTGGCGGGTGCCGGCCACCGCGTCGTCAAGCACGGCAACCGCGCGGCGACGTCGGCCTCCGGCTCCGCCGACGTCCTGGAGGCCCTCGGCGTCCGCCTGGACCTGCCGCCGCACCGGGTGGCGCGCCTGGCCGTCGACGTGGGCATCACCTTCTGCTTCGCGCAGGTCTTCCACCCGGCCATGCGCTTCGCCGCCGGCGCGCGCGGCGGGCTGGGGGTGCCCACCGCCTTCAACGTCCTGGGTCCCCTCACCAACCCCGCCCGCGCCGGCGCCACCGCCGTCGGGGTGGCCGACCGGCGGATCGCCCCCCTCGTGGCGGCGGTCCTCGCCGGCCGGGGCACCTCGGCGCTGGTCTTCCGCGGCGAGGACGGCCTCGACGAGCTCACCACGACCGGCCCGGCGCGGGTGTGGGTCGTCGAGGCCGGTGAGGTCGCCGAGACGGTCCTGGACCCCGCGGCCGACCTCGGGATGGCGCCGGCCGTCCTCGCCGACCTGCGCGGCGCCGACGCCCGGCACAACGCCGCCGTCGCCCGCGAGGTCCTGGCGGGCACCCGGGGACCGGTGCGCGACGCGGTCGTGCTCAACGCGGCGGCCGCCATGGTCGCCGCGGGGGTGCGGGCGCCGGGCAGCGCCCACGCCCACCCCGCCGCGCGGCTGGTCGAGCACCTCGCCGAGGGGGTGCGGCGCGCGGAGGCCTCGCTGGACTCGGGGGCCGCGGCGGACGTGCTGCAGCGCTGGGTGCTGGCCAGCGCCTCCTGACCGTCGGCCGGGCGGGCACGCCCGCCCGCCCGCCGGTCAGCAGGGCGGGCGGGTCAGTCGACGCCGAGGGCGAACGCGGACTCGAGGTCGTGGCGCGAGTACGCCCGGAAGGCGATGTTCGTGGTGGTGCTCACCACGCCCTCGACCTTGCTGATGCCGCCGGCGATGACGTCGGCCAGGCGCTCGTGCTCGCGGACGCGGACCATGACCACGAGGTCCACCTCGCCGGTGACGGAGTACACCTCGCTGACCCCGTCGAGCTCGGCGAGGGTCTGGGCGACCTCGGGGATGCGCCGGCCGTCGCAGTGGACGTTGACGATGGCGGTGATCACAGCAGGAGCCTAGTGCGGTCCGCCGGTGCGCCGGCCTCGGCGCCGCCCAGGCGGTGGCGCGCCCAGCCCGCGCCGTGCACGGGGGAGGCCCACGGGGCGCCCTCGGCGCCCTCCACGCTCACCAGCCGCACGCCCGGCTGCTCCAGCCAGCTCAGCACCGCGTCGGTCTCCTCCACCAGCAGCCCCGGCCGCCCGGGCCCGGGGGTGGCCACGACCTCGCCCGTCGCCCGCAGCGCCTCGATGTGCGGCACCGGGTCCGCCCCGCGCGGGGTCAGGCACGTGCCGGCCAGGCGGCCGTAGCGCACCAGGACGACCTCCCAGCCGCCGCCGGGCCAGCCGGGCGTGCTCTCGCAGCGCCGCGCCGCGACGATCTCGGGGGCCTCGGCGACCGGCCGGCGGCGCTGCGCGCGCTCGGCGGCGCGCAGGAAGGCCTCCAGCCGGTCGCGGGCGGTGGCCGCCTCCTCGTAGCGCTGCTCCGCGGCGAGGGCGCGCATGCGCTCCTGGCCGACGGCCAGCGGGACGCGGGCGTCCGCGCGCAGCGCGGCGCGCACGTCCTCGACGACCGCCGCGTAGGAGGCCGCGTCCTGCCCGCCGCGCTCGGTGCCCAGGCACGGGGCGCCGCAGCGGCCGATCTCGGCCAGCACGCACGCCCCCGGCCCCTGCGCTCCCGGGCTGCGCGGGATGCGGCGGGTGCACTGGCGCAGCGGGTGCGCGTCGTGCAGCGCGGCGACGGCCTGCTCGGCGGTGCGCGCCGAGCGGAACGGGCCGAGGTACTCCGCGCCCTCCGCCGCGTCCGCGCGCACCTGCCGGACCAGCGACAGCCGCGGCCACGCCTCGGCGGTGAGCTTGACCCAGGTGACCTTCTCCGGGGCCTTGGAGCGGCGGTTGTAGGGCGGGGAGTGCTCGGCGATGAGGCGCAGCTCGCGCACCCGCGCCTCCAGCGGCGTCGCGCAGACGAGCGGCACGACGGTGGCGGCCGCGCGCACCATCTCCGTCATCCGCGGCCGCTTCTCGGAGGCCGTGAAGTAGGAGGACACCCGCCGGTGCACGTCCACCGAGGTGCCGACGTAGAGCACCCGGCCGTCCGCGTCGCGGAACTGGTACACCCCGGGCGCCGAGGGCAGCCCCACGGCCAGGTGCTTCTTGGCCCGCCGCGACGCGGGCGCCGTGGCGGCGATGGAGTGCAGGTCCTCCAGCGTGTGCACGCCGCGGTTGCCCAGCCGCCCGAGCAGCGCGTGCAGCACGTCGACGGTGGCCCGCGCGTCGTGCAGCGCCCGGTGGTCGGGCGTCGTCGAGGTGCTGAACAGCGCCGCCAGCGTCGACAGCTTGCGGTCGGGCGCCTCGTCGCGGTCCACGAGCAGCCGGGCCAGGACCACGGTGTCCACCACCCGCGGCTTCGGCCAGCGGTGCCCGGCGATCCGGCAGGCCGCGGCGAGGAAGGACGTGTCGTAGGGCGCGTTGTGCGCCACCAGGACGCTGCCGCGCTCGAAGCCGGCGAACTCCAGGAAGGACGGCAGCACCTGCGCCGCGCTCGGCGCCGTCGCCACCATGCCGTTGGAGATGCCCGTCAGCACCTGCACGAAGGCGGGGATGGGCGTGCTCGGGCGCACCAGCGTCTGGAACTCGCCGAGCACCTCGCCGCCGCGGACCTTCACCGCGCCGATCTCGGTGATCCCGCCGTCCGCGGGGGCCCCACCCGTCGTCTCCAGGTCGACCACCACGAACGTCGTGTCGGCCAGCGGCTGCCCCAGGTCCTCGAAGCTGGCCTGGTAGGTGCCCGGCGTCGCGCCGGTGGCGGTGCCGGAAGCGGTGCCGGGACGGGTGCCGGGGCGGGCGCCGGGTCGGGCGCCGGCGGTCGAGGTGCGGGTCCTGCCGACGAGCATGCGAGGCACCGTAGGCACCCGTCCGGACACGGCGGGGCCGCGACACGCCCTGCGCGGGCGGCGCGGCCCGCGGTGCCCGCCCCGGCGGCGGTCCGGGCGGGCTGTGCGGGCCGCGGTCCGGGGCCCGTGTCGGAGCTCGCTGGCACAGTGCGGGCAACCGGTCGGGGGACCGGACCGGACGCCTCGCAGCGCGTCCGCGAACCGCTGGAGGTGCTGGTGCTCATCGACTGCGACAACTGCACGGTCCGCCCGCACGCGTGCTCCGAGTGCGTGGTCTCGGTGCTGCTGGGCCCGCCCGGCGACGCCGTCCTGGACGCCGAGGAGCGCGACGCCGTCGAGGTGCTGGCCGCGTCCGGCCTCGTGCCGCCGCTGCGGCTGGCGCCGGGACCGGCGGGCGCGGCGCGGCAGGGGCGCCCGGCGCGCCGACCCGCCCGCCGGGCCGCGGGGTGATGCGCGCCGCCCCCGGCGGGTGAGCAGGCGGTGGACCGCGCGGCGGCTGGCACGATGACCGGGTGCGAGACCCCGCGGCGGCCGTCGGTCGGCGCGCGCTCGTGACCGCGGGCCTGCTCGGCATCGGCGGCTGCACGGGACCCGCGAGGTCCTCGCGGCCCTCGGCGGCCGACCTCGGGGACCTGCTCGCCCGCCGGGCCGCGGCGCTGCTCGCCGGCGATCCGGCCGGCGCGGCCGCCGTCTACGCCCCGGCCGACCGCGAGCGCGTCCGGCGGGCCGACGCGCGGGCGGTCGCCGCCGGGCTGGTGGAGTGGGCGGCCGAGGAGGTGCGCGTGGGTGCAGGCACCGCCGAGGTGGCCGTGCGCAGCCGGATCGCCGGCGAGGGCCGGGCCGTCCGCTCGAGCGTGCGCACGGGCTGGGCCCGCGACGGCGCCGGCTGGTCGCTGGTGCACCGCGACGGTGGCACCCCGCAGCCGTGGGACCTCGGCGAGGTCCGCGCCGAGGTCGTCGACGGCGGGGTGGTCCTGCACCCGCCCGGCCCCCTGCCGCCCGCACCGGGGCCCCGCGCGAGCGCGGACGGGAGCGGCGGCCGGGGCCTCGACGCGGCCGCGGTCGCCCGGGACGCCGCCGACGACCTCGCCGACGCCACCGCCCGCGTCGACGGCACCTGGGGGACCGGCTGGCCGCGCGGCACCGCCGTGGTCGTGGTCGCCACCTCCGCCGCGGCCGCGCAGCTGGCCGGCCTGGACCCGGCCGCGGCCGGCGCGTTCGACGCGCTCGCGGTCGGGCAGGACGCCCGGCTCGCCGACGGCGCACCCGCCGGGGTGCGCGTCGTCGTCGCCGCCGACCGCGCCGGCCGGCTGACCCGGCTGGGCCGGTCGGTGACGCTGACCCACGAGCTCGTGCACGTGGCCACCCGCGCCACCGCGACGGCGCGTCCGGCCGCGGCGGGCGAGCGGCCGCTGCCGCGCTGGCTGGGGGAGGGCTACGCCGACCACGTGGCGCGCCTGGGACGCCCCCTGCCGGCCACCGGCCTGGCGGCGGCGCTGCTGGCGGCCACCCGCGCCGACCGCCCGCCCGCCGTCCCCGCCGACGGCGACTTCGAGCGCGCCGGCGAGGCGCTGCAGGTGGCCTACGCGGCGGCGTGGACGCTCGTGACGACCGCTGCCCGGTGCGCCGGCACCCCCGCCGTCACGGCCCTGCACCGCTCCCTGACCCTGGCCGAGGCGGACGGGGGAGCCCCCGACGGGCCCGTCGCCGCGCGCCTGGAGGGCGCCTGCCGGCGGCACCTGGGCACCGGCTTCGCCGAGCTCGTCACCACCTGGCGCTCGGAGGTCGCGGCGGGCCTGGTGGGGTGGGGGCCGTGAGCACGCTCGTCGTCACCAACGACTTCCCGCCGCGCACCGGTGGCATCGAGACCTTCGTCCACGCCGTCGCCCGGCGGTTGCCGGCCGCCTCCACCGGCGCGGCGGCGCAGGTGGTCGTGCACACCGCCCGCCAGCGCGGGGACGCCGAGGTCGACGCCGCCCTGGCCGCCGAGGGGGTGCTCGTGGTCCGCGACCCCTCGCCGCTGATGGTCCCCACCCCCGCGGTCGTCGCGCGCGTGCAGCGCACGGCCCGCCGCCACGGCGCCGACCGGGTGTGGTTCGGCGCCGCCGCGCCGCTGGCGCTCATGGCCGCCCCGCTGCGCGCGGCGGGCGTGCGGCGCTCGGTGGCCACCACCCACGGCCACGAGGTCTGGTGGTCCAGCCTGCCCGGCTCGCGCGCCGCGCTGCGCCGCATCGGGCGCGAGACCGACACCGTCACCTACCTCGGCGACTGGTGCCGCTCGCGCATCGAGCGCCCGCTGGAGCAGGAGGCGCGCGCGCGGATGCGCCGGCTCACCCCCGGCGTGGAGGCGGACGTCTTCCGCCCCGACCCGCGGGCGCGGGAGCAGGTGCGGGCGCGCTACGGCCTGGGGGAGCGGCCGGTCGTGGTCTGCGTCTCGCGGATCGTGGCCCGCAAGGGCCAGGACGTCCTCGTGCGCGCCCTGCCCGCCATCCGCCGCGCCGTGCCCGGCGCGGTGCTGCTCCTCGTCGGCGACGGCCCGCACCGGCGCGCCGTCGAGCGGATCGCCGTCGACGCCGGGGTGCGCGAGCACGTCGTCCTCACCGGGGCCGTGCCCTGGGAGCGCACCCCCGCCCTCTACGCCGCCGGGGACGTCTTCTGCATGCCCACCCGCACCCGCCTGGGCGGGCTGGAGCCGGAGGCCCTCGGGATCTGCTACCTGGAGGCGGCCGCCTGCGGGCTGCCCGTCGTCGCGGGCGACTCCGGCGGAGCCCCCGACGCCGTCCTCGACGGCGTCAACGGGCACGTGGTGGACGGGCGGTCGACGGCGGCCGTCGCCGCCCGCGTCAGCGAGCTGCTGCTGGAGCGCGAGCGGGCGCGGCGCTTCGGCGAGGCCGGGCGGGAGTGGGTCAGCCGCCGCTGGGGCTGGGCGGAGCAGACGCGTCGGCTGGCGAGCCTGCTCGCCGGGGACGACGTCCCGCGCGACCTCGTGGACGCGGCGCCCTGAGGCGGCCGGCGGGCGCCGCAGCGCCCGCGGTCGCGGCGCCGCCCGCGGGTGGCGGTGCGCCCGCCGCGCCGGCGGCGGCCGCGACGGCCAGCAGCAGCAGCGCCCCCACGAGCCAGAACTGGTTGTAGAACGCCTGCTTGTTGACGAGGTTGGCCACCATCAGCACGGCCGCGCACCACGTGAGCAGCCCCGCCAGGCCGACCGGGCGCCGGTGCAGCGTCACGACGGCGGCCACCACCACGCCCGCGACGAGCGCCCCGACGACGGGCAGCGGCAGCGCGACGCCGGTCTCGTTGAGCACCGCCGTGTAGAGGGTGTCGGCGAAGCGCAGCGGCGGCAGCCGCAGCATCGTCAGGACCGTGTCGTGCACGAAGGCGCGCGGGGTGACCAGCGCCCACGGCGCCACCAGCAGCGCGGCCCCGCCGACGGCGACGACCGTGCGCCGCACGCCGAAGCGCGGCCACACCGCCAGCAGCGGCAGCAGCGCCACCACGTGCTGCTTGGAGGCCAGCGCCACCGCCAGCGGCACCACGGCCCACCACGCGCCGTCGACGCGGGAGCCCGCTCGCGCCGGTCGGCCCACGAGCGCCGCCCAGCCGGCCAGCCCGACCAGGACGGTCGGTTCCGTCCACGCCTGCTCGATCAGCGTGCCGGTGCCCGGGGCCAGCAGCAGCAGCGCGGCGGCGGCCACCGCCGCGGGCCGCCAGCGGCCCAGCGCCGCGGTGCAGAGCGCGCTGAGCAGGACGAGCACCACCAGCGCCCACCGCACGTCACCGGCCAGCCAGCGGCCGGGCGCCGTCAGCACCGCCGTCCACGGCAGGTACGCGAAGGCGTCGGAGATGCCCGGCGAACCGGTCCAGGTCTGGGTGTACATCGAGCGCCCGGCGGCCAGGCCGTCGGCGGCCTGCTGCAGGATCACCCACACGTCGATGCGCGGGGCCGGGTCGCCGACCACGACCAGCGCGCTCGCCGCCACCGACCCGGCTCCCGCGACCGCCCCCGCGAGGGCCCGGCTGGCGCCGCGGCCCGGCAGCAGCAGCCCCGCGGCGGCCAGGGCGCTGACGCCCAGCACGAGCCGCACCACCAGCTGCCCCGGTGCGCTCAGGTAGCTGAAGGCGGGGACGAGCAGGTGGGTGAGGCCGACGAGGGCCAGCACCGCCGAGGGCACCCAGGCGCCGGTGCGCGGCGGCGCCTGGCCCCGGTCGTCCCGGGCGGTCAGCGCGAGGGCGACGACCGCGACGGCCACGAGCAGGTAGCCGGCGACGAGCCACCAGCGGTAGCGCACGACGCTGTGGGTGGCCAGCGCGAGCAGCGCCCACCACGCCAGCAGCGTGCACGCGCCCCGACGGCTCACGCGCTCACCCGTGCGCCCACCCGTGCGCGCCGGCGCACCTCACGGCGCGTAGACCGCGTCGACCTCGGCGGCGAAGTCGCGCAGCACCAGCTCGCGCTTCACCTTCTGCGAGGGGGTGAGGTAGCCGTTCTCGACGGTGAAGTCGTCGGCCAGCACGCGGAACCTGCGGATCGACTCCGCCCGGCTGACCGCCGCGTTGGCCTTGTCCACGGCCTTCTGCAGCTCGCTCAGGACGACGCGGTCCTCGCGGGCGCCGGCCAGGTCCAGACCGGGCCTGCCGTGGTTGGCGCCCCACGAGGGCAGCGCCTCCTCGTCGAGGGTCAGCAGGCAGGCCACGAAGTGCCGCTGGTCGCCCACGACGACGGCCTGGGAGATCAGCGGGTGCGCGCGCAGGCGGTCCTCCAGGGTCGCCGGCACGACGTTCTTGCCGTTGGCCGTGACGATGATCTCCTTCTTGCGGCCGGTGATCCGCAGGTTGCCGAGCTCGTCGAGCTCGCCGAGGTCGCCGGTGTGGAACCAGCCGTCGCGGAAGGCCTCCTCGGTCTCCTGCTCCCGGCCGCGGTACTCGCGGAAGAGCGCGATGCCGCGCGCCAGGATCTCGCCGTCCTCGGCGATGGCGACGTCGTTGCCCGGCAGCGGCGGGCCGACCGTGCCGATGCGCAGGCGCGAGGGGCGGTTCACGCACAGCGGGGCGGTGGTCTCCGTCAGGCCGTAGCCCTCCAGGACGACCAGGCCGGCGCCGCGGAAGAAGTGGGCCAGGTGCTCGCCCATCGGGGCTCCGCCGGAGACGGCGTGCTCGACGCGACCGCCCATGAGCGCGCGCAGCCTGGCGTAGACGAGGCGGTCGAACAGCTTGTGCCGCAGCCGCAGCTGCAGCGAGGGGCCACCGGCGTCCAGCGAGCGCGACCACGCGTCGGCCGTCGCCGCCGCCTGCTCGAAGATCCGGGCGCGCAGCTTCCCCCCGGCGGCGGCGCGCTGCTCGGCGCCGTTGTAGACCTTCTGGAACACCCGCGGCACCGCGAGGATGAACGTCGGCCGGAAGCCGGCCAGGTCGGTGAGCAGGTCCTTGGCGTCCGCGGTGTGGCCCATGCGCACCCGGGCCACCAGGCACAGCGCCTGGATGAAGCGGGCGAACACGTGCGCCAGCGGGATGAACAGCAGGGTGGCCGCCCCGGGACGGGCGAGGACCTCGGGGATGGCGGCCAGGGCGTTGCGCGAGAGGTCGAGGAAGTTGGCGTGCGTGAGCACGCAGCCCTTGGGGCGTCCCGTCGTGCCCGAGGTGTAGATGATCGTCATCGGGTCGCCGGGGCCGGCCGCGCGGCGGCTGGCCGTCACCTGCTCGTCGTCGACGTCGCGCCCGGCGGTGCGCAGCTCCTCCACGGCGCCGGACTCCAGCGTCCACACGTCGCGCAGCTGCGGCAGCCGCCCGCGCACCGCCGCCACCCGGGCGGCGTTCTCCGTCGTCTCCACCACGCAGGCCACGCAGCCGGAGTCGGACAGGATCCACTCCACCTGCTCGGGCGAGCTCGTCTCGTAGACGGGGACGGTGACCGCCCCGGCGAACCACGCGGCCACGTCCACGAGCGTCCACTCGTAGCTGGTGCGCCCCATGACGCCGACCCGGTCACCGGGCGCGATGCCCGCGGCGAGCAGGCCCTTGGCCACGGCGGTCACGTCCGCCAGCAGCTCCTCGGCGGTCACGTCGCGCCAGCTGCCGTCCGCGAGCTTGCGGCTGACGCTGACGCGGCGGGGGTCCTCGTGCGCGGCGTCCACCACGCAGTCGGTCATGTTGCCGGCCTGGGCGGGCTCGACGAGCGCCGGCTCGCAGCTGCTCCGCACGGACTTCCTCCTCGCATCGCGTCCCGGCCCCCGCGGGGGGTGTCGGGCGGACGACCTCGTGCCGACCGACCGGGGCGTCCGGGCGCCGCCGACTCCGGCGGCGGGTGCGCCAGACCCTACCCGCGCCGCGGGCGGCGCCCCCGGCGGCGCTCCGCGGCCACCCGGACGGAGCAGCGCGCGCGGCTCAAGGCGGCGGGCCCGGCTGCCGAGCCCTGGAGGTGTGAGCGACGAGCAGGCGGCCGCGACCCCGCAGCCCCCGCGGCCCCCGCACCCGGTGGCGACCCGGCGGGCCGCCGGGCGCACCGCGACCCGCACGAGCGCCGCGTTCGGCGCCGTGGAGGTCGGACCGCCCGTCAGCCGCCTGGTGCCCGCCGAGCCGCGCCCCGGGCCGGTCGCCGCCGCGCGCCCGCAGCGCTGCCCCTCGTGCGCCGCCCGGGTGCGGCCCGAGCAGGACTGGTGCTCGCTGTGCCACGCCCCGCTGCTGCCCGCTCCCACGGCTCCGGCCGCCCCGACCGCGCCGCCGACCGCGCCGCCGACCGCGCCGCCGGCCGCGTCGAGCCCCGCCGCGCCGACCCCGCCCGCCCCGCCCGCGTCCGGGGTGGCCGTGCGCGAGGACGAGGACGGCCAGCTCCTGCTCGACCTCGCCCCGCCCGCCCCGTCGCTGGACGAGGCGGAGGTGGAGCGGATGCTCACCGCGCTCGCCCGCGCCGACGAGCGCGGGGTGCGGGGGCTGGGCAGCCGGCGGGCCAAGGTCGCCGTGGCCGTCGGCGGCGGCGTCGGGCTGACCGCGCTGCTGCTGGGCGCGATGACCGCCCTGGGCGCCCTCGCCGGCTGACCCGGTAGCCTCCCCCGAGGTCGTGCGCGTGCGCGGCCGCCCCGGTCGCGGGGCCGACGTCGCAGGGAGAACCGCACCGGCATGGTCGATCAGCGGGCCGCGGCCCAGGCCGCAGACGCATCCCCGAGCACCGCTCCCGGTGCCACCACCGCACCCGTCACGGGCAACGCCGTCGGCGTCGACATCGGGGGCACCAAGATCGCCGCCGGGGTCGTCGACCACCGCGGTGAGATCGTCGCCCAGACCCGGCGCGAGACCCCGGCGCTGCACCCCGACGCCATCGCCGACGCCGTGGCCGACGCCGTGGCGGAGCTGGAGACGACGCACGTCTTCACCTCCGTCGGCGTGGCCGCCGCCGGGTTCGTCGACGCGAGCCGCCGCAACGTCGTCTTCGCCCCCAACCTCGCCTGGCGCGACGAGCCGCTGGCCGCGCGCGTGGAGCAGCGCATCGACCGCCCCGTCGTCGTCGAGAACGACGCCAACGCCGCCGCCTGGGCCGAGTACCGCTTCGGCGGCGGCCTCGACGAGCACGGCAACGCCGTCGACGACCTCGTGATGCTCACCCTCGGCACCGGCCTCGGCGGCGGGATCGTCGCCGGCGGCCTGCTGCAGCGCGGCGCCAACGGCGCGGCCGCCGAGCTGGGCCACGTGCGCGCCGTCCCCGGCGGGCGGGCCTGCGGCTGCGGCAACGCCGGCTGCTGGGAGCAGTACGTCTCCGGCAACGCGCTCGTGCGCGACGCCCGCGACCTGCTGCGCTCCGGCGACCCGCAGGGCGCGGTGCTGCTGCGCGAGGTCGGCGGCGACCCGGAGGCCGTCACCGGCCCCGTCATCACGCGCCTGGCGCAGGCGGGCGACCCGGGCTGCGCGCGGCTGATCGCCGACGTCGGCCGCTGGCTCGGCGAGGCCGTCGCCAGCTTCGTCGCGATGCTCGACCCCGAGGTCGTCGTCATCGGCGGCGGCGTCTCCAGCGCCGGGGAGCTGCTGCTGGCCCCCGCGCGGGTGAGCCTGGCGGAGAACCTGTCCGGCCGCACCCACCGCGACCCGCCGCCGCTGCGGACGGCGACCAAGGGCAACGACGCCGGGATCATCGGCGCCGCCGACCTCGCCCGCGTCTGAGCGGGGGCCGACCGTGGTGACCCCCCGCAGCCCGCGCCCGGCGCGCCGCCGTGCACCGGACCCGCGACGGGTGGCGCTGCAGCAGCGGCTGCGCCAGCAGACCCGCCGCGCGCTCATCGGCGACGGTCCCGCCGTCGGCGTCGACATCGGCGGCACGAAGGTCGCCGCGGGCGTCGTCGACGGTGACGGCCGCGTCGTCGCGCAGCTGCGCCGGGACACGCCGACCACGAGCCCGCAGGCCGTCGAGGACACCATCGCCGAGGTGGTCGAGGAGCTGTCCGCGCAGCACGACATCGTCTCCGTCGGCATCGGCGCCGCCGGGTTCGTCGACGCCGAGCGCTCCACCGTCCTGTTCGCCCCGCACCTGGCCTGGCGCCACGAACCGCTGCGCGAGGCCGTCGAGCGGCGGGTGCGGGCCCGCCTGGGCCGCCGCGTGGGGCGGCGCACGATCGTGGAGAACGACGCCAACGCCGCGGCGTGGGCGGAGTACCGCTTCGGCGCCGGCCGGGGCGAGTCCCGCCTGGTGTGCGTGACGATGGGCACCGGCATCGGCGGCGGCATCGTCACCCAGGGCCGGGTGGTGCGCGGGCGCTTCGGCATCGCCGGGGAGTTCGGCCACATGGTCGTCGTCCCCGGCGGCCACCGCTGCGAGTGCGGCAACCGCGGCTGCTGGGAGCAGTACGCCTCCGGCAACGCCCTCGTGCGCGAGGCCCGGGAGCTGGCCCGGTCCAAGTCACCCGTCGCGCACGCGCTGCTGGAGCTCGCCGGCGGCGACCCTGAGGCGATCACCGGCCCGCTGGTCACGCAGGCCGCCCGCGCGGGCGACCCGGCGGCCATCGAGCTGTTCGAGGACGTCGGCCGCTGGCTGGGCATCGGGGTGGCCAACCTCGCGGCGGCGCTGGACCCGGGCACCGTCGTCATCGGCGGCGGGGTCTCCGACGCCGACGAGCTGCTGCTCGGCCCCTGCCGGGAGGCCTACCGGCGCACCCTCACCGGTCGCGGGTTCCGCCCGGAGATGGCCATCGTGCGGGCCACGCTGGGGCCGGCGGCCGGGCTCGTCGGCGCGGCCGACCTCTCCCGCGGCTGGGGCTGATGGCCGCCGCCGGGCGGGCACCCGCGGCCCGCGCGGCGGCCCGGCTGCGCGTGGCCAGCGCCAACGTCCGCGAGCTGCTGGACGACACGCGCGCGCTGCGGGCGCTGCTGCGCGAGGTCGCCGCCGACGTGGTGTGCCTGCAGGAGGTGCCCACCCACCCGCTGGCGGTGCACCGGCTGGGGGACCTCGCGAGCGACGTCGGCCTGTGGGTCGCCGCCGCCGGCGCCGCGGGTGCCGGCACCGCGGTCCTGACCGCCGCCCGGGTCGACGTGCGCGCCGCGGGGGTGCGCGCGCTGCCCGTCCCGCGCTGGCGCGCCCGGCGGCCGGTGCGCCGGCGCGGGACGGCGGAGGCCGTGGTGCGCGTCCCGCTGGGCGAGGGCTGGTCCACCCGCGTGCTGGTCCGCAGCGTGCACCTGGGCCTGGACGCCGCCGAGCGCCTCGACCACGTGGGGCGGTTGCTGCCCGGTGCGCCCGTGCCCGGGCCGTGCGCCCCGTGGTCCGACGCGCCGCTGGTGGTGGCCGGCGACCTCAACGAGGGCCCGGACGGCGAGGGCCGGCAGCGGCTGGCGACCGTGCTCGCCGACGCGGCGGAGGTGGTGGGCGCCACCTTCCCGACCTTCCCGGCGGCGGCACCGCGGCGGAGGCTGGACGCCGTCCTCGTCGACCGGCGCCTGAGCGTGACCGCGGTCGGCACGCCCCGGCACCCCGGGGCCGCCGCGGCGAGCGACCACCTGGTCGTCGTCGCCGACCTGCTCGTGCCGGGCGACCCGGCGCCGGTGGAGCTCAGCGCCGGCTGAGGGCGGGCCCTGCGCGAGGGCCTGCGAGGAGGGCCTGCGAGGAGGGCCTCAGACGACGGCCCCGTCATCGTCGTCGTCGTCGCGCGAGCTCGGCAGCCGCACCACGAGGGTGGCGAAGCCGGCGACGAACACGCCCGCCGTGGCGGCCGTCAGCAGCTGCGGCACGTCGTCCCAGGCGAGCGCGACCACCAGCAGGAAGACCGGTGCCCCGACGACGGCGATCCACGCCGCCCAGCCGATCAGGTCGCGCGGCAGCGGCTTCGGGTCCTCGGGCACGAAGCCCTCGTCGTCGGTCAGGCCGACCAGCTCGGCCGGTTCCTCCTCGGGGGGGGGGGGGGGGGGGGGGGGGGGGGGGGGGGGGGGGGGGGGGGGGGGGGGGGGGGGGGGGGGGGGGGGGGGGGGGGGGGGGGGGGGGGGCGGGGG
>NZ_JBJLSF010000074.1:0-24800 GCF_050871885.1 Kineococcus aridisoli
ACCGCTCCATCGGACGCGGCCAGCACGGCGAAGCGGTCGTGCTGGGCACCGACGGCGCCCTGCACGTGATCGACACCGCCACCGCCACCCTGACCCGCTCCACCCCCCTGATCGCCCCCTGGCAGGTGCAGGAGGACTGGCAGGCCCCCCAGCCGCAGGTGTTCACCATGGAGGGCACCGCCTACGTCAGCGACCCGGCCACCAAGTCCGTGCACGCGGTCGACATCGCCACCGGCGAGGTCTACCGCAGCGGCCGGCTGAGCGTGACGCCCAACGAGCTCAAGGGCGTCAGCGGCGAAGCCGACGAGCACACCGACCACGACCACGAAGGCGACCACGAAGGCGAGCACGAAGGCGAGCACGAGGACGAGGGCGCGAACGCGTGAAGCCGCACGCCGCACCGCGTCTGCTCGCCGCCGCCACCGTGGTGCTGGTGAGCGCGGCCTGCGCCGGCACCGGCTCGGCCGGGGGCGAGACCGGCGACGAGCAGTTGCAGGTGACCGTCTCCTCCTACCCGCTGCAGTACGTCGCCGAGCGGGTCACCGCCGGTCGGGCCGAGGTGGACAACCTCGTCCCGCCCGGCGCGGACAGCCACAACCTGGACCTGTCGGCGCAGCAGGTCGGCCGGCTCGGTGAGGCCGACCTCGTCGTGCACGTGTCCGGGCTGCAACCGGCCGTCGACGACGCCCTGGAAGCCCAGCCGCCGGACCGGTTGGTCGACGCGGCACCGCTGGCCGACCTCGACGGCGACCCGCACTTCTGGCTGGACCCCTCGCGCATGGCCGAGCTGACCCGGCAGGTGGCCGACGCCGCCTCCGACCTGGACCCCGACGGCGCCCAGCAGTACACCGCCAACGCGGAGGAACTGGGCCAGGAGCTGACCGCGCTGGACCAGGAGTACGCCGCAGCCCTGGCCCCGTGCGCCGGCGCCACCCTCGTCACCGCGCACGAGGCCTTCGGGTACCTGGCGCAGCGCTACGACCTGCAGCAGGTGGGCATCAGCGGCATCGACCCGCACGTCGAGCCCTCTCCCGCGCGCCTGCGCGAGGTGGTGGACACCGTCAGCGGCCGCGGGGTGCGCACTCTCTTCTTCGAGGCAGCCACCAGCCCGGCCGTCGCCGAGACCCTCGCCCAGGACATGGGGGTGCAGACCTCTGTGCTGCACCCCGTCGAACGCGTCACCGAGGACCAGGACTACCCCGGCCTCATGCGGGAGAACCTCAGCGCCCTGACCCAGGGCCTGGCCTGCTGAGCTCGAGCATCCACGAACGTCGGGGAAGCGATCCCCCGGCCGGCCGCTGAGCGAGGAGCGCACGGAGAGGAGCAGCGCTTCTCTCCGTGCGCTCCTCGCTCAGCGCGGCGCAGCGGTCACCGCCCTCACCCGGACGAGGTCTGCGGCCTCCCCTCGTCCGCCGGAGCAGCCAGGTTCTCGCTCACCACCACCCACTCCTCCTGCACCGGGGCGTCGGCCAGGTCGAACCCCTCGGGGACCAGGAGCCCCGTGGCCGACACGCCGAGGGAGCTCGTGCTCACCCAGACGCCGGACTGCTCGAACGTCTCGGCGTCCGCGCAGGAGGACCCCACGGTCCCGGTCCCGCGCAGAGCCTGGACGAGGCAGATCTCCTCGCCGTCGAGCCCCACCCAGTACTCGGCCACCTGCGTACCTCCCAGGTACCTGCTCGAACCGGCGTCGACGGCCTCGACGCTCGCACCGCCCTCACCGGTCGGCAGCCGGTCCTGCTCGGTCTGCGGCTGCGAGAGGGCGGGCACCATCCCGTCGAAGGAGGGGGCACCGCACCCGCCCACCACGAGGACCGCGGTGACGGCCACCAGCCGCGAGCACCCCGCCATCAGGCGAGCCCGCCCTTCTGCTCGCTCGACCCGACGAGCCCGGACTCGTAGGCCGCGATGACCGCCTGCACCCGATCACGCAGCCCCAGCTTGGCCAGGACGTTCCCCACGTGCGTCTTGACCGTGGTCAGGGACAGGACGAGGCGTTCGGCGATCTCGGCGTTGGAGAACCCCTCGGCGATGCACCGCAGGACGTCGAGCTCGCGCGGTGTCAGCGACCGCAACCGGGGGTCCAGACCGTCGTCGCGCGCTTGCTCCGCCGTGGTCGGCAACTGCGGGGCAAACAGGTCGAGCATGCGCCGCACCACGCGTGGTGCCACGACGGAACTGCCCGAGGCGACGACCCGGATCGCGTCGACGAGTTCAGCCGGTTTCGCGCTCTTGACGAGGAAGCCGCTGGCCCCCCACCGCAGCGCGGCGAAGGCGTACTCGTCGACGTCGAACGTGGTCAGCACCAGCACCCGCGAGGTCGGGTGCTCCGCTGCGATGCGCCGGGTGGCTTCGATGCCGTCCACCCCGGGCATCCGGATGTCCATGAGGACGACGTCCGGGGCCAGCGCGCGGACCTGCTCCAGCGCGACGGCACCGTCGGCCGCCTCGCCGATCACCTCGAGGTCGGGTTCGGACTCGATGACCAGCCGGAAGCCCATGCGCAGCAGGGCCTGGTCGTCCACGAGCAGCACGGTCGTCACGCGCGGTCCCCCTCGTTCGACCTGCCGGCCGGCAGCACCACGCGGACGCGCCAGCCGCCCGCGTCCCCGGGACCGGCCTGGACCTGGCCGCCGAGGAGCGCGGCGCGTTCGCGCATGCCGATGAGCCCACGACGGGTCCCGCTGCCGCTGCCCGCACGAGTGCCGCCGGCGTCGAGGATCTCGACTTCGACGACCGTGTCGGTGCGCCGCAGCGCGACACCGGCGGAGGGGGTTCCCGGCGCGTGCCGCAGCACGTTGGTCAGTCCCTCGGTGACGATGCGCACGACGGCCAGGCGCAGCGCGGTGTCGGACGGCAACGGCGTCTCGAGACCGCTGGTCGTCAAGGGCAGACCAGCGGCGCGGAAGCGTTCGACGACCGCGCGCAGGTCCGTCTCCGTCGGCGCCGTCGGCAACGCCGCTCCGCCGCGCTCGACGACGGCATCGGCATCGGCATCGGCATCGGCCGGTCGCAGTGAACCCAGGACGCTGTGCATGTCCTCGAGGGCCTCCCGGCCCGTCGTCGACAACTCGGCGAGGGCCCGGCGCGAAGCCTCCGGAGCACGGTCGAGGGCGGAGGCCGCACCGTCGGAGAGGGCCACCATCACCGAGACGCTGTGAGCGACGATGTCGTGCATCTCCCGCGCGATCCTGGCGCGCTCGGCCGAGCGCGCCAGGGCCGCGCTGGTGTCGCGCTCGCGGGCCATCGCCTCGTACCGCAGGGCGAGGTCGTGCAGGTGCAGGCGGCGGGCCCGCACGCCGGCACCGGTCACGCCGCCCAGCACCAGCAGCGTGAGCAGCAGCACCACCGTCAGCGACCGGCGCCCCGCCGAGAACCCGGGCTCGGTCAACTGCTGCACGGGGGTGCCGTCCACCGGGATGAGGGTGTGAGCTCCGTTCCAGGCCACGATCTCGGCGAGCCCGATGTCCTGCCACCACCACACGGCGACCGTCACGACGACCAGCACCGATGCACCGGTGATCCACGCGGTGCGGGTGCTGTGCCGGGCGGCCACGGCGCGCAGCGCCCACGCCAGGCAGAACCCCAGCACCCCCAGGACCCCCGCCACCCGCAGCGACAGGACCGCCAGGACCGTCAGCACCGCCGTGACGGTCAACGGCCGCCACCGTCGGGCGACCAGCACGAGCGCTCCCAGCACCGACCCCGCCGTCCACGTCCTCACGACGAGGTCCTCCACGGGAGCACCGGGCGCGAACAGCCCGAGGGCCGTGGCTCCCCGCACCGTCTCCGAGGCGAGGACCGCGGTGGACGTCCCGAGCAGCAGCACCACCGCGGCCAGGAGCGCGTGCGCGATCCACGGGTGGGCGGCCAGGAGCCGGCCGGACGTCGTCTGCCGCTGCACGTGCGGTGCGGTGGAGGTCGGCGGGCCGCTGGTCCGCTCAGCGTGGCCGACGTGCGGTGTGGTCACCTCCACACTCTCCCACCGGTCGCCACCGGGCCCGATCGGGAGCCAGCGGTCACGTGATGTCATGGCGGACGAGCCGGTACCCGGCGAGGAGGACCAGCACTGCGCACCAGGTGCCCAGGACCAGCCCACCGCCCCACGCCCCGAGGTCGGGACCGTGACCACCGGCCAAAGCGGCGAGCTGGGCGTCGTCGGCGAACAGGCGGGTGCCGCTGCCCGGCAGCAGGGCCCGGACCGCGTCGGTCACCCGCCCGGGGTTGGCGGCCAGCACCTGATCGACCATCACGAACAGCACCACGCCGGTGGACAGTGCGGCCAGCGGCCGGCGCAGCAGCGCCCCCAGGCCGACCCCGAGCACCGCGACACCCGTCAGGAACAGCACGTACCCCGCAGCAGCGCGCAGGGTCGCCGGGTCCGCGAGCTCCCAGGAGGCACCGGCACCGGTGCGCGCGGCGGTGGTCACGAGCACCGACGCCGCGAGGGCCACCACCGCGGTGACCAGCGCCACCGCCGCGGTCAGGACGACCTGCGCCGCGAGCACCGGCAGGCGGCGGGGCACCGCCGCGAACGTCGACAGGGACGTGCCGGTGGCGTACTCCCCGGCCCCGACCAGCACGCCGAGGACGAGCAGTCCGAGCTGGGCGAGCACGCTCCCGGAGGCGGCCAGGGACGTCCCGGTCACCGCGTCCCCCAGCCCCGCGAACAGGCTCAGGCAGAACGCCAGCGAACTCGCGGCGACGATCGTGCCGGTGACGACCCACGCCGTCGAGGCCAGGCTCGTGAGCTTCGTCCACTCCGCCGCCAGCACCCGGGGCAGGGTCACCGCGTCGCGCTGCACCACGGCGACCACCGGACGCGCCTGCACACCGCCCGGCGCACCGCTCTCCACACCGGCCTCAGGCGAGGTCACGACGACGCAGCCGGTACGCGGCAGCGGCCAGCGGAACCGCGACCCAAGCGGCCAGGACCGCAGCCGCCCCCGGCATCCCGAGGTCGGGAGCACCCTCGAGCCCTCCGCCGCCCGGGCTCGTCAGCACCCCACCGGCACCGGCGGGCGTGAAGGTCTCCACCGTGTTCACCGCCGCCGTCGCAGGGGGCGTGGTCCCCGACGTCGAGGCCACCGGCGGTCCGGTGGCGAAGTCCACCGCGAGGGACAGCACGAGGGGCGCGATCACCACGACGGCGAACGCGGTGACCAGAGCGGGCACCGGGCGGCGCAGCAGCGCCCCGATCGCCAGGCCGAGCAGAGCCGTGCCGACGAGGTGGACCACCGACCCCAGGAGGATCTGCGGGACCCCGGCGCCGGCCAGGTCGGGGGTCACGTCCCGCGACGCCGCCGCGGGCAGGATGCCCAACACGGCCGCACCGACGGTCAGCACGGCGACCCCGAGCACGAACCCGGCCGTGACGACGGCCTGCGCGGCCAGCACCGGCACCCGTCGCGGCACCGCGGCGAACGTCGAGCGGAAGGTGCCCGTGCTGAACTCCCCGGTCCCGACGAGCACCCCCAGGACCAGCGGGCCCAAGAACGCCAACGGCAGCGCATCGGCGAGGTTCCGGGTCGGGACGAATCCCGGGTCGCCCGATGCGGCGGAGGCGAACAGGTAGGTCAGGCCGCCGGTCACCGCCACGGTGGCCACGGCGATCGCGACCGTGGACCGCAGGCTGAGGAGCTTGGTCCACTCCGCGGCCACGACCCGGCCGAAGGACGGACCCGGGTGCGTCGTGGGCGCACGACGCACGGAGGGGCTCACGGACACGTTCACCGGGAGCCCCCTGCGTGGTTGCCTGCGTGGTTGCCTGCGTGGTTGCCTGCGTGGTACTGCACGGAACTGCTCGTGAGTTCCAGGTAGGCCGCTTCCAGGGAGCCGACCTCGGCGGCGAGTTCGAGGACCGTCGCCCCGGCCCGGCCGGCAGCGGCCCCGACCTCCTCGACGGAGACCCCCCGCACGTGCAGCGCACCGTCCTGCTGGGGGACGACGTCGGCCCCGAGCTGCTCCAGCGCCCGCGCCAGGACGTCGGGTCCGGTGGTGCGCACACGCACCAGACCCGCGTTCTCGGACTGGTGCAGGATCTCCTGGATCGAGGCGTCGGCCAGCAGCCGGCCACGGCCGATGATGACGACCCGGTCCGCGCACAGCGCCAGTTCGTGCATGAGGTGGGAGGACAGGAACACCGTGCGGCCCTCGTCGGCCAGGTCCCGCACCAGCGTGCGCACCCACAGCACCCCGTCGGGGTCCAGGCCGTTGACCGGCTCGTCGAGCACCAGCGTCGCGGGATCTCCCAGGAGCGCACCCGCGATCCCCAGCCGCTGCCCCATCCCGAGGGAGAAGCCCTTGACCCGCTTGCCGGCGACCGGCTCCAGCCCGGTCAACCCGATGACCTCGTCCACCCGGGAACGCGGGATCCCGTGGGTGCGGGCCAGGGACAGCAGGTGGCGGAAGGCCGTGCGACCGGGGTGCACCGAGCGGGCGTCGAGCATCGCGCCGATCGCGTGCAGCGGCGCGGGCAGGTCGGCGTACCGGTGCCCGTCGACCGTGACCGTCCCTGCCGTCGGACGTTCCAGCCCGAGGACCATCCTCATGGTGGTGGACTTCCCCGCGCCGTTGGGGCCCAGGAACCCCGTCACCGTCCCGGGCTGCGCGGTGAACGACAACTCGTCCACGGCCGTCGTCGTCCCGTAGCGCTTCGTCAGCGCCTCTGCCGTGATCATGCACCCTCCTCGTCCCCGATCGCGCCGACGTTCGCCAGCCCGCCGACGGCGACGCTACGAGCGTCCGCGCAGCGCGAGGACGTGCTGGAGGACGAGACCGGAGGGCATCGGTCCTCCTCCTCGAGGAGGAGGGCCACCTCCCGGTGCCACCGGCACCGGGCCCGCTCCGACGTCCCCGGCGGGTGCCCTACAGGCCACCGCGGGCCCGGGCGACGAGGAGTTCGAGGGTGGCCAGGTAGGCGTCGAAGGCGCGGCGGCCGGCCTCGGTGAGGCGCACGGAGGTCTGGCGACGGACGGCGCGTTCCTTGCGGACCTCGACGTACCCCGCCTGTTCCAGAGCGGTCACCTGCTTGGACAGGGCGGAATCGCTGGTGCCGATGGTGTCGCGCAGGAAGGAGAAGGTGACCCAGTCCGCCGGGGCGAGCAGGGAGCAGATGTTCAGGCGGGCCGGGGTGTGCAGGAACTCGTCGATCGCGGTGCCGCCGGAGTCGCCGTGCGCGACGGGCTGGGCGTCGGGCTGGGCGTCGGGTGCGGTGCTCACGGGTGCAGGCTCGCGACCATCCGGGCCTGCACCGCGCGGGTGAGGGTGGCGATGACCAGGCAGGCGCCGACCATGCCGACGGTGTTCGGCAGCGGCCAGCCCAGACCCCGTGCGACGGCCTGGAAGGCGACGTCCAGGGCGATGGCGGGCACGAAGGTGGCGGCCAGGGCGACCCGCCAGCGCGCGGAGGCGCGCGTGGGCTTCAGGTGCACCCCGCGCTGCCAGGCGACGCCGACACCCGTGAGCACCAGGAGCAGCCAGAGCCAGATCATGCCCGCGTCGGTGAGCACGCCCAGGGCCAGGGCGCACGAGCACAGGCTCCACACCTGGGCGCGGGTCCACGGAGCGGTTCCGGCGGTGATGGTCTGCTGACGGCGCTGGGCGGCCTGGGTCAGGGCCTGCTGGGCTTCTCGAGCGTCCACGGCGGGGGTTCCTCCCTGGTCGGGTTCGTGCTTGCCTGACAGGAAAGCTACTCGTCACTTGCCTGACAGGCAAGACTTGAGCGACGGGAAAGCTCGAAGGGCGGCGGCCGGGGTGCTCGCGGCCCCGGCGGGCTGCTGACGCGGGCGCGGACCGCGGCTACCGTGGCGCTCGTGGCCGCAGAGCTGTCCGCGCGACTGGCGGCGGTGGTGGACGCCCTGCCGCTGGCACCGGGGTGCCGCGTGCTGGAGGTCGGGTGCGGGCCGGGAGCGGTGGCGCGCGCGGTGGCCAGGAGGCTGGAGGGCGGGTTCGTGCTGGCCATCGACCGCTCCGGTGCGGCGATCGCGCAGGCGCGGCGGACGTGCGCGGCGGAGATCGCCGAGGGGCTCATGGACGTGCGCCAGGTCGCGGTGGAGTCGTTCGTGCTGCAGCCGGGCGAGGCGCCCTTCGACCTCGTCGTCGCCGTGCGGGTCGGTGCGCTGGACGGCCGTCACCCGGCTGCCGGCGAGGTGGCCGTGCGGCGCCTGGCTGCCGCGCTGGCCGTGGGTGGGCGGGTCTTCGTCGACGGTGGCGATCCGCTGCGGGAGCTGCAGGTGCGGTCCACGGCCCGGCCGCGGTGAGGGCCGGCCGCTCGTGGAGCGGCTCCCCGCAGCTTCCGCGATGTAGCGTCACCGATCGTGACTGCAACCCGCGTGTCCGCCGGAGCGGCCGTCGAGGGCCTCGTCACCGGCCTGGTCCTCATGGCGGTGTTCACCGTCGCCTGGGCCGCCAACACGCTCTCGACGTGGCCGGGGGCGATCGGCTGGGCCATCACGGCGGCCGGCGGTCTCGCTGCGGCCTGGTTCACCGCCACTGCCGTGCGCCTGGTCCGCGCCCGCGGCTCATTCGCCGGCCCGCCGCCCGAGCAGGACCGGCAGTACCGGCGCCGCAGCGGACGCGCCTTCGGCCTGGTGTTCGCCCTGGAGGTGGTGGCCATCGTGGTGGCGGCCGACCTGCTGAACGCCACCGGGCACCAGGACCTCGTCCTGCCGGTCATCGCCCTGATCGTGGGGCTGCACTTCTACCCCATGGCCCGCATCTTCCGCCGCCGCATCGACGTGTGGCTGGCGAGCTGGTTGTGCGGGGTCGCCGTGGCCGGGATCGTGGCGGTCCTGGCCACCGACCTGCCGGTGGCACCCGTGTGGGGGGCGGTGGCGGTCGGTGCGGCGGCGACGACGGCCTCCTACGGCCTCTACATGTCCCGGCTCGCCGCGCGCCTGCTCCGTCGCGCACGCCCGGGCGCGGACACGGCGCCGTGACCGTGGACGTCTTCGAGGAGATCGCCGACGAGCGGCGGGCCCTGGCCGAGCAGCTCGCCGGCCTGACCCCGCAGCAGCGAGCCGCGAGGAGCCTGTGCCGGGCGTGGAGCGTCCACGACGTCGTCGCGCACCTGGTCATGCCCCTGGAGGTGAGCACTCCCCGGCTCGTGCTGGCCGTGCTCGCCGCCGGCGGCCGGTTCGACCGGGCCAGCGAGCGGGTGACCCGACGACTGGCGCGGCGTCCCTTCGCCGAGCTCGTGGAGGTGCTGGCCCGCGAGGCCGGCTCGCGCTTCACCCCGCCCGGAGCGGGCCCGCAGGCGCCGCTGGTCGACGTGCTGGTCCACGGCCTGGACATCCGCTGGCCGCTGGGCCTGCACCGCGACGTCCCCGCACCGCGGCTGCAGGAGGCGCTGACGTTCCTCGCGACCGCTCCGGCGGGCCTGGTCCCGAAGGGGGCCTTGACGGGTCTGCGCCTGGAGGCCGACGACGTCGGCTTCGCCCACGGCAGCGGGCCGGTGGTCCGCGGCACCGCTCAGGCGCTGCTGCTGGCCGGCACCGGTCGAAGCGCGGCGCTCGACTCCCTCACCGGCGAGGGAGCACCCGTCCTGCGCCGCCGGATCGCGCCGGGCTGAGAGCCCGGGCCGGCGGCGCCGTGGTCCCGGCGGTTCTCGAGGTTCAGCGGACCCACACGCGCAGGTCGCCGACCGCGTCGAAGCCGCCGGCGAGGGCGGCTTCGAGGTCCGCACCGCGCTGGTAGCCGACCAGGGGGCGGGCGGGGAACAGGGCCGCGACGGCACCGGCGAGTTCCGCCCAGTCCAGCCGGTGGCCCTGAACGGCGTAGGTGTTGGAGACGTCGACCGCGCCGCTGCCCAGGCGCGCGACGGCTCCGGCGACGATGCGCCCGTCCACCCGCCGGGCCAGGACGGCGAAGTGCCCGCGCTGCAGCAGGGCCGGGAGCAGGACCCCGGTGGTGTCGTGCAGCGCGGTCCACTCCGCCAGCTGCTCCCGGGTCCGCACCGGCGTCCACGGGGTGCGACCGGCGTCCGCGGCACGGACGTGCGCTGCAGCCGGTCGGCGGTGGATCCAGGTGGCGGAAAACAGGGGTCGCATGCCCGCGCCGGACAGGTCGAGGGCGCCGAAGCTGTCCTTGACGCCGGCGTGCTCACGGCCGGCGAGGCGTTGCTCGACGTGCTCGGCCGTCACCCGCGGTTCCACCACGACGGCGTCGGAGTGCAGCGGCGGTGGTGCGCTCGCGGCGCTCCACACCCCCTGCGAGAGCACGGATCCCACGCCGTGCAGAACGCACAGGTCCTCGTACCAGCCGATGCTGGCGTCGACCGCGGTGCGCAACCGGGGATCGAGCGTCGTGGGCCCCTCGGGGACCGCTGGTCTGTCGCGCGTGCTGCTCATCGGCGCCCATCCTGCGGCACCGACCCGCGGGCGCGCTCGTGGTTTTCGCCGTGCTCCTCGCCGTGCGCGCCCTCCGGCGACGCCGTCGGGCCTGCCGACCGCGCGGCCGAGCGCGCGGCGGCGGGTCAGCGCAGGCGCTCGACGGTGAACTGCAGGCGCGGGTGCGCGTAGGACTCCTGCGCCTCGACCAGCTGCAGTTCCCGCTCCCCCGAGCGGTAGGTCGTCTCGATGAGGTCGAAGACGCTGGAAGCGGTGCGCGCCAGGGCGTCGGCGGCGTCACCGGTGCGGCGGTAGTGCGCCGTGAACAGCGCGGCCGTGACGTCACCGGAACCGTTCGCCTTGAACGGCAGCATCGGGGTGCGCACGATCCACGCGCCGGCGTCGTCGACGACGAGCATCTCGATCGTGCCCTCCTCGCGGTCGGGACGCTCGACGCTGGTGACGAGCACCGTCGAGGGGCCCATCGCCCGCGCCCGGTCGGCGGAGGCCAGGGTGGACTCCAGCGTCGAGGGCTCGGTGCCGGTGAGGTAGCCCAGCTCGAACTGGTTGGGCGTGATGATGTCGGCGACGGGCACGACCCGCTCGCGCAGCAGGTCGGGAATCTCTGGTGCGACGAAGCAGCCCGAGCGGGCGTTGCCCATCACCGGGTCGCAGGCGTACAGCGCCGAGGGGTTGGCCGCCTTCACCCGGCGGACGGCGTCGACGATGACGTCGCCGATGCCGACGCCCCCCTGGTAGCCGGACAGGACGACGTCGACCTGCGGGAACACCCCCCGCTCCTCGACCCCGGTGAGGACGTCGCGCACGTCCTCGGCGGCGATGAGCGGACCGCGCCAGGCGCCGTAGCCGGTGTGGTTGGAGAAGTTCACCGTGTAGACGGGGATGACCTCCACGCCGATGCGCTGCAGGGGGAAGACGGCCGCCGAGTTGCCGACGTGGCCGTAGGCCACCGCCGACTGGATGGACAGGATCTTCATGACGTCAGCCCTTCGCCCTCCGCGGGTGGACCCGCGGCCGGCTGCACGCCACCTCGGCCACCACCCGCGCCCACACGCGTTCCACGGTCCGGGGCCTGCTGCCCAGGACCGCCCAACCGTAGTTCCCACCCGCAGCGCGCACCAACCGGGCCCGGCACCCCGGGACCCGGCGGGTGCGGCGGCGGGGTCTCAGCCGGCGACGACGCGCAGGGTCTGCACCGCGGGGTCGGCAGCGTCGGGGATCAGCATGCCCGCGGCCACGCCGCTGACGAGGTAGTCCACGGCCTCCTGCGTGATCACCTCCCCGGGCGCCAGCACCGGCACGCCGGGCGGGTAGGGGCTGACCAGCTCGGCGACCACGCGCCCGACGGCCTCCTGCACCGGCACCTGCTCCACGGGCGCGAAGAACGCCTCGCGCGGGGTCATGGCGTTCTCCATCTCCAGCTGCCCCGGCTGCGGCAGCTTCGCGGGGGCCTGGCGCTCCATCCCGTCCGCCTCGGCGGCCAGCCGCCGCAGCGAGCGCAGCAGGACGGCCTCGGTCCGCTCGTCGTCGGCGTGCGTCAGGCGCACCCCGATGCGGCAGGCGTCGGCGGAACCCACGTCCACCTGGCAGGCGGCGCGCAGCCAGTCGCCGGCCTGGTAGCCGCTGATGCCCAGCGCCCGCACGTCGATCGTCAGCGCCAGGGGGTCCAGGTCGAAGGCGCCCTGCGGGCGCACCACCTCCCGGCCCATGAGCTCCAGCCCGTCGATGCCGTCCACGGCGGCGCGGACGCGCTGCGCGCGCTGCAGCGCGGCACCCAGCAGCTGCTCGCCCTGCTCGACCATCTGCCGGCGCCAGCCGTCGAGGGAGGCGTACACCAGCGGGGAGGAGCTGGTGGTGCCCAGCAGGTCCTCGCGCTGCTTGAGCACCTGCGGGTCCACCAGGTCGCCCTTGAGGTGGAACACCGAGCTCTGCTCGATCGCCGAGCCCATCTTGTGCACGCTGGTGACGACCACGTCGGCGCCGGCGTCCACGCCCCACGCGGGCAGGTCGGGGTGGAAGGGCAGGTGGGCCCCCCACGCCTCGTCGACGACGAGCGGGACGCCGAACTCGTGGCAGACCGCGGCGACGCCGGCGATGTCGGCGCAGGTGCCCCAGTCGGTGGGCGTGATGAGCAGCATCCCCTTGGCGTCCGGGTTCGCCTCCAGCGCGCGGCGCACGTCGGCCGGCTCCGGCGGGTGCGCCAGGTGCAGGTCGGCGTCGAAGTGCGGGTGCACCCACACCGGGGAGATCCCGGAGACGATGACGCCGGCGATGACGGACTTGTGCGCGTTGCGCGAGATCAGCAGCTTCTCCCCCGGCCCCGCCACCGAGATCATCGCGGCCTTGACCGACAGGGAACTGCCGCAGGTGGAGAAGAACGTCGTGTCCGCACCCACCGCGTCGGCCATGAGGTCCTCGGCCTGGCTGACCACGCCCTGCGACTCGCGCCGGTCGTCGAGGCCGTTGAGCGTGAGGACGTCGCAGGCGAACATCCGCTCCCCCATCAGCTCCAGCACGCGCGGGTCGACCCCCCGCCCCTGCTTGTGCCCGGGCGGGCCGAAGACCACGTCCCCGCGGCGGTGGAAGGCCTCGACGGCCTCCAGGACCGGGGTGCGCGAGTGGTCCACGCTCACGACGCCTCCTCCCCGGCTCGGCGGTGCCGAACCGGTCGCAACGCGGTCCCGCCGCGGCGGGACCCTTCCAGCGCTCCCGGTACCCCGTCCGCGCACGGCCCATGCGCGCGCTCGGGCACCCGTGCCCTGTCGGTGCCGCGTGCCAGGCTGTCCCGCGACGAGGTGCCGGCGACGAGGGGGACGCGATGAGCACGACCACGGGCAGGGCCACGGGCGGGGCCGCGGGCACGAGCGGGTCCCCCGGGGCGGACGGGCGGGCGGCGGCCCCGGTCGCCGACCGCCACGACCTGATCCGCGTGCACGGCGCCCGCGAGAACAACCTGCGCGACGTCAGCGTCGTGATCCCCAAGCGACGGCTCACGGTGTTCACCGGCGTCTCCGGCTCGGGCAAGAGCTCGCTGGTGTTCGGCACCATCGCCGCGGAGTCGCAGCGGCTGATCAACGAGACCTACAGCACCTTCGTGCAGGGCTTCATGCCGACGCTGGGGCGGCCCGACGTCGACGTCCTCGAGGGGCTCACCACCGCGATCATCGTCGACCAGCAGCGGATGGGCGCCAACGCGCGCTCCACCGTCGGCACCGCCACCGACGCCAACGCGCTGCTGCGCATCCTCTTCAGCCGGCTCGGGCAGCCGCACGTCGGCCCGCCCCAGGCGTTCTCCTTCAACGTCGCCTCGATGAGCGGGGCCGGTGCGGTCTCCTACGAGCGGGGCGGGAAGACGGTCAAGGAGCGGCGCGAGTTCCGCACCACCGGCGGGATGTGCCCGCGCTGCGAGGGCATGGGAGCCGTCTCCGACATCGACCTGAGCCAGCTGTACGACGACAGCGCCTCGCTCAACGGGGGCGCCCTGCGGATCCCCGGCTACAGCACCGACGGCTGGTACGGCCGCATCTTCAGCGGCTGCGGCTTCTTCGACCCCGACAAGCCGATCCGCGAGTTCACCGAGCAGGAGCTGCACGACCTGCTGCACAGGGAACCGACGAAGATCAAGGTCGACGGCATCAACATCACCTACGAGGGGCTGGTGCCGAGGATCCAGAAGTCGATGCTGTCCAAGGACGTCGACTCCCTGCAACCGCACGTGCGCGCCTTCGTGCAGCGCGCGGTCACCTTCACCACCTGCCCCGACTGCGGCGGCACCCGGCTCAACGAGGCCGCCCGCTCCTCGCTGATCGACGGCAGGAGCATCGCCGACGCGTGCGCGCTGCAGATCAGCGACCTGGCCGCCTGGGTGCGCGGACTGCGCGAGGAGTCCGTGGCCCCCCTGCTCGCCACGCTGCGCGAGACCCTCGACTCCTTCACCGAGATCGGGCTGGGCTACCTGTCCCTGGACCGCTCCGCGGGCACCCTGTCGGGCGGGGAGGCGCAGCGCGTGAAGATGGTCCGCCACCTCGGCTCCCCCCTCACCGACGTCACCTACGTCTTCGACGAGCCCACCACGGGCCTGCACCCGCACGACGTCCAGCGGATGAACGACCTGCTGCTGCGGTTGCGCGACAAGGGCAACACCGTTCTCGTCGTCGAGCACAAGCCGGAGGTCGTCGCGATCGCCGACCACGTCGTCGACCTCGGTCCCGGCGCCGGCGCGGCCGGCGGCACCGTCTGCTACGAGGGCACGGTCGAGGGGCTGCGCACCAGCGGCACGACCACCGGCCGCCACCTGGAGGACCGGACCGCCCCGAAGGCGGTCGTGCGCACCCCCACCGGCACCCTGCCGATCCGCGGTGCGAGCACCCACAACCTGCGCGACGTGGACGTCGACGTCCCCCTCGGGGTGCTCGTCGCGGTCACCGGCGTCGCCGGCTCCGGCAAGAGCTCCCTGGTGCACGGCTCGATCCCCGCCGCCGCGGGCGTCGTCTCGATCGACCAGAGCCCGATCCGCGGTTCGCGGCGCAGCAACCCCGCCACCTACACCGGGCTGCTCGAACCGGTCCGCAAGGCCTTCGCCAAGGCCAACGGCGTCAAGCCGGCCCTGTTCAGCGCCAACTCCGAGGGCGCCTGCCCCACCTGCAACGGCGCAGGCGTCGTCTACACCGACCTGGCGGTGATGGCCGGTGTCGCCACCACCTGCGAGGAGTGCGAGGGCAGGCGCTTCCAGGCCGAGGTCCTCACCCACCTGCTCGGCGGCAAGGACATCAGCCAGGTCCTCGCCATGTCCGTGACCGAGGCGAGCACCTTCTTCGCCGCCGGCCCCTCGCGCGTGCCGGCCGCCGCCGCCGTCCTGGACCGGCTCGCCGACGTGGGGCTGGGCTACCTGCACCTCGGCCAGCCGCTCACCACGCTGTCCGGCGGCGAGCGCCAGCGGCTGAAGCTGGCCACCCGCATGGGCCAGGCCGGGGGCGTCTACGTCCTCGACGAGCCGACCACCGGGCTGCACCTGGCCGACGTCGAGCAGCTGCTGGGCCTGCTGGACCGCCTCGTCGACGCCGGGACCTCCGTGCTCGTCGTCGAGCACCACCAGGCGGTCGTGGCGCACGCGGACTGGGTCATCGACCTCGGGCCCGGGGCCGGCCACGACGGCGGCCGGGTCGTCTTCGAGGGGACCCCGGCCGACCTCGTGGCCGCCCGCTCCACCCTCACCGGTGAGCACCTGGCCGCCTACGTCGGTGCGCTCGCCGCCGCACCCGCAGCGACGTAGCCTCGACGGGGTGAGCGTCGCACACCCACCGGCCACCGCCCTGCGCACCAGCCTCGACGGTGGTCTGGACGACCGCTTCGCGCGCGAGCTGCCCGAGATGGCGATCCCCTGGCAGGGCGCGCCGGCCCCCGATCCCCGGGTGCTCGTGCTCGACGAGCAGCTGGCCGCCGAGCTCGGCCTCGACCCGGCCTGGCTGCGCAGCCCCGACGGCGTGCAGCTGCTGCTGGGCCGGTCGGTCCCCGCGGGCGCGGCGCCGGTGGCGCAGGCCTACGCCGGCCACCAGTTCGGCGGGTTCTCCCCGCGCTTGGGCGACGGGCGCGCGCTGCTGCTCGGCGAGCTCGTCGACGCGCACGGCCGCCTGCGCGACCTGCACCTGAAGGGTTCCGGGCGCACCCCGTTCGCGCGCGGCGGCGACGGCCTGGCCGCGGTCGGGCCGATGCTGCGCGAGCACCTGGTCAGCCGGGCCGTGCACGCGATGGGCATCCCCACCACCCGCTCCCTGGCGGTGGTGGCCACCGGACGCACCGTGCAGCGCGAGACGCCGCTGCCGGGTGCCGTGCTGGCCCGCGTGGCCGCCAGCCACCTGCGCGTCGGCAGCTTCCAGTACGCCCGCGCCACCGGCGACCTGGACCTGCTGCGCCGCCTGGCCGACCACGCGATCTCCCGCCACCACCCCGGCGCCGCCCGCGCCCCGCAGCCGTACCTGGCGCTGTTCGAGGCGGTGCTGGCCGCGCAGGCCTCGCTGGTGGCCCGGTGGATGCTCGTGGGGTTCGTGCACGGGGTGATGAACACCGACAACACGACGATCTCGGGCGAGACGATCGACTACGGCCCGTGCGCCTTCCTGGACGCCTACGACCCCTCGACGGTCTACAGCTCCATCGACCACGGCGGGCGCTACGCCTACGGCAACCAGCCCGCCGTGGCCCAGTGGAACCTCGCCCGCCTCGCCGAGGCGCTGCTGCCGCTGCTGCACGAGGACGAGGACGAGGCCGTCCGCCTGGCCACCGAGGCGCTGGGGACCTTCCCCGAGCGCTACCGGGGCGCCTGGGCCGAGGGCGTGCGCGCCAAGCTGGGGCTGGCGGCGCGGCCTGACCGCGAGGACCCGTCGGCCCCCGGCGGCCCCGCCGCGGTCACGGCCCTGGCCGAGGAGCTGCTGGAGCTGCTGGCGGTCCACCGCGCCGACTTCACCTCCTCCTTCCGGGCGCTGGCCGCCGCCGCCCGCGGGGACGCCGCCCCGGTGCACCGGCTGCTGCCCGACCCCGGCGCCGTCGACGCCTGGCTGGCGCGCTGGCGGGCGCTGGAGCCGGACGCGGCGGGGATGGACCGGGTCAACCCGGTCTACGTGCCGCGCAACCACCTCGTCGAGGAGGCCCTGACCGCCGCCACCGAGGGCGACACCGCCCCCTTCCTGCGGATGCTGGAGGTCGTCAGCGCCCCCTTCGACGAACGCCCCGGCCTGGAGCGCTACGCCGCACCGGCCCCGGAGGACTTCGGCGCCTACCGGACCTTCTGCGGGACCTGAGCACCGGCGCCCGCAGCGGAGGCGGGCGCCCTACGCTGCCGGGATGAAGATCGTCCTCCCCGGCGGCACGGGTCAGGTCGGCGGCGTGCTGCGGCGCGCGCTGCTGGAGCGCGGCGACGAGGTCACCGTCCTCAGCCGCCGGCCCGAGCGCCTCGAGGACGGTGTGCGGCACGTGGTCTGGGACGGCCGGACCCTCGGGGCCTGGGCGGCGGAGCTCGACGGCGCCGACGCGGTCGTCAACCTCGCCGGGCGCAGCGTCAGCTGCCGCTACACCGACGCCAACCTGCGGCAGATGATGGACTCGCGCGTGGAGTCCACCCGTGCGGTCGGAGCGGCGATCGCCCGCGCGCAGCGGCCGCCGAGGACGTGGGTGCAGATGAGCACCGCCACGATCTACGCCGACGCCCGCAGCCGCGGCGACGGCCTGCCCCACGACGAGGCGAACGGAGTCCTCGGCGGCGAGGAACCCGACGTCCCGCTGTACTGGGAGTACAGCGTCCGCATCGCCCGCCGCTGGGAGCAGGCGCAGGCGCAGGCCGACACCCCCGCCACGCGCCGCGTCGCGCTGCGCACGGCGATGGTCATGACCCCCGACCGCGGCGGCGTCTTCGACTACCTGTCGTGGATGGCCCGCCTCGGTCTGGGCGGTCCCGTCGCCGGCGGGCGCCAGCACGTCTCCTGGATCCACGGCGAGGACTTCGTGCGCGCCGTGCTGTTCCTGCTCGAGCGCGACGACCTCGACGGGCCGTTCATCCTCGCCGCCCCCGGACCCGTACCCCAGGGCGAGCTGATGCGGTCCCTGCGCGGCGCCTGGGGCCGGCGCCTCGGCCTGCCCGCGACCCGCCTCATGGCCGAGGCCGGGGCCCTGGCCCTGCGCACCGACACCGAGCTGCTGCTGAAGAGCCGCCGCGTGGTGCCCGCCCGCCTGCTGGAGGCCGGGTTCACCTTCACGCACCCCACCTGGGACGAGGCGGCCGCCGACCTCGTGCGGCGGGCGCGGCAGCTGCGGCGCCGCTGACCCGGGACCCGTCCCGCGTCCGTGCCGTGCGGACCGGCGGCCGGGCCGTGGTCGTGACGCACCCGCTCGTGACGCACCCGCGGTCGGTGCGCTGGCGCCCGAGGCGGCGGCGGCCAGCCTGGTCCCCGAGCGGGCCGGGGTGGACGTCGTCGTGGTCGAGCGCGACGCGGACCCGGCCCGCACGGGCGGGTACCGCCTGCACCTGGCGCAGCCGGCGCTGACGGCGCGGCGAGGCGGTTCACGCGCAGCTGGACGACGGGTCCGTGCTGGAGCCCGACGTCCTTGTGCCGCGGACGGGACCGGGTCGCCCATCGCCGCCGCGCTCGCCGGGCGGCCCACCGCGCGGCCGACGGGGCTGGCGGGCATCGCGGGCCGGACGGCGGCCGAGGTGCTGCCGCAGCGGGCGCGCCACCTCGTGGCGGCCGGCTCGGTGCTCGCGTCGGGCCCGGCGGCAGCGGCCTGCACCTCGCCCTGCACGACCCGGTGCGCGACAGCCCGGTGCGCACCGGGACGACCCTGGCCGCCACGCGCAGCGCGCAGGTGGTCTGGGGCGTCATCGCCCTGGAGCAGGCCCTGCCGCCGGGGCTGCGCGAGCGGCCCGGCGCGCAGGTGCGGCGGGTGGCGGGAGCGGTGCTGGCCGAGCGGGGCTGGTCGCAGGCGCTGCGCGCGGTGGTCGAGCGGGCCGGCCCGGCCGGGGTGGCCGCCTTCCGCTCCAGCGCCGCCGACCCCGACGGCATCGCCCCGTGGCCGGCGACGCGGGTGAGCGGGCTGGGTGACGCGGTGCACGCCGTCCCGCCGACCGGTGGGCAGGGTGCCGCGAGGGCCGTGGTGGGCGCGGCGGAGTTGTGCGGCGCGCTGGTGCAGGCGCAGCGGGGCGCGGTGACGGCGGTGGTGGCGGTGCACGACGACGAGCGCCGGTTGCGCCCGCGGGCCGCCGCGGTGGTGCGGGAGTCGTTGCAGCCGCTGGGGTGGATCAGGGCGGCGGCGACACCGGCGGGTGCGCTCGCGGTGCGCGCGGTGCCCTGCCCACCGGTCGGGTGGCCCGCGCGCCGGCTGACGCGGGGTTCCGCGTCAGCTGACGCAGAACTCGTTGCCCTCCGGGTCGCGCAGGGTGGTGGTGACCGGGCCCCGGTCCGAGGTGGTCCACAGCACGCTCGCGCCGAGGGCCACCAGGCGTTCCACCTCGGCCTCGCGCCGCTGCTCGCCGACCTGCAGGTCCAGGTGGACGCGGTTCTTGGCCGTCTTGGGCTCGGGCACGCGCTGGAAGAACAACCGGGGGCCGCCGGTGGTGGAGCGGCAGGCGGCGACGTCGCGGAAGGCCTTGCGGCCGGCGACCTCGACCACCCCCTCCGCCGGCAGCCGGCCGGAGCGCACCAGGTGCTCGACGACGTCGTGGTGGTCCTCGCGCTCGCAGCGCAGCGCCTGCGCCCAGAAGGCGGCCAGCCGGTGGGGGTCCGCCGCGTCGAACACCACCTGCACTCTCGTGCCCACCGCCGCGCCCGTCGCGCTCGCCGTGCCCGTCGTCTGGTCCACCGCCTGGCTCACCGTCGTCCTCCCGCCGCTCGGGTACCGGGCTCCGATGGTGGCGCACCGCTCCGACACGGGGTCGGTGGGCGGGACGGTGCCGGAGGACGAGGTCCGGTCCGCTCGGGCAGGCTGGTGCCGTGCCCGCCGTGCCCGCCGTCCCGCTCGCCCCCAGCGCCGCGCGGGCCCTCGCGCACGTCGGCGCGTCGGCCCGCGGCGGACCCGTCGACCCGTCCTGGCGGGTGACGCTGCACTTCCACCCCGACCGCCTCGTGCCCGGCAGGGGGTCCGCCGCGGGCGGGGAGCCGATCCTGCGCCGCATGGCCGCCGACGGCCGCTACCGCTCGCAGTTCGAGACCGGCACCGGCAACGGCGGGCTCACCGCCCACCCCGGCGGGGACCGCTGGCGCTGGGAGAGCCGCCTGTTCGGCGGTGCCTACGACGGCGCACCGGCCGCCGAGCGCCCGGTCTACGGGTCGCTGGACCACCGCCGCCGGCCCACGGGCGGCTCCCCCCGCTTCGGCTCGGCGTTCCTGCGCCTGGACGCGGCCTCGCTGGCGCGCACCACGTTCTGCTACCCCGACAGCGCCGCCGACCCCGTCGACGTCGGCACCGCCGAGCACCAGCACCTGACCGGCCTCGCCGACGCGGACGCCGGCGCGCGGGACCCGCTCGACGACTACGTCGAGGCCCACGTCCACGGCGGGGTGCTGCTCGGGCGCGACGTCGAGGCGGTCGTCCTGGACCCCTGCTACCGCGGCGGCGAGGTCGAGGACGACGCGCACCTGCTGGGCGTGCCGGTGCTCTGGCACCCGGGTTTCCGCACCACCGTCGACGAGGTCTCCCGGCACCCCGGGTACCGCGGCCGCGAGGTCGTCGAGGCCGCCGCCCGGGTCGCCGTGGACGGCCGGCTGGACCCGCGGTGCATCGGCGCCGCCGCCCGCGCCGGCCGGGAGGACGCGCAGGTCCTCAAGCGCGTCTGGCACTGCACCGCGCGGTTCGGCCGCCCGGCCGCGGTGCCGGGCGGCCCGCAGGAGGCGCCCTCACCCTGACGGGCGCTGGTGCGCGCGCTCCCACCGGCCGATGAGCAGTGCGGGGACGTCCACCGGCGAGGCCGGTGCCCCGCGAGAGCGACGGGACCCGGCGGGACGTCGGATCGGCCGCCGCGGGGGTGGTGGGGTCGATGGCCGCGACGCGCGGCGGGCCGGGGCGGCGCTGGTGGGCGCGCCCGGACGGGCTGGTCGAGCAGACCCGCTGGCTGTACTGCCTGCTCGTGCTGCTGTCGGCGGTGCTGCTGGTGCCCGCCATCGCGCACAGCGGCTCGGCCCTGGCCTCGGCGGGGTTCGGGACCAGCGTGCTGCTGCTGGCGGCGCTGTGGGTGCGCCGCTGCGCCACCCGCACCGCCACGCCGGCCGGTGACCTCGCCGAGGCGGCGCTGCTGGGGGCTGCGGTGGCGCTGGCCTCGCCGCCGATGCTCGTGTTCGGCTTCGCCTTCCCCGCGCTGTGGTTCCGCGCGGTCTACGGCAGCAGCCGCCGCGTCCTGGTGCACTGCGCCCTCGTGGTGGCCGGGATCACCGGAGGGCTGCAGCTGTGGCACCTGGTGCCCGGTCACGACGGAGCGGTCCCCGCCGCCGCGGTGCTGGGCTGCCTGCCGCTGGCCTTCGTGACCTCCGTGGGTGCGCGGCACCTGGCGAACGCGCTGTTCGCCCGCGAGCAGGGCCAGCAGCGCGACGCCGTGCTCAGCGAGCTCGGCCGCGACCTGTTCACCGCCACCGACCGGCAGCAGATCCTGGACCTGGGCGAGCGGGCGGCGCGGGACGTCTCCCGGGTCACGCCGGGACTGGCCAGCGCCCTGGTGGACGCCACCGCCGACGGCGCCGTGGTGCGCATCGCCATCGGCGCCTGGGAGCGGGAGCTGCCCGCCGTGCTCCCCGACGTCCTGCTGCCCGAGCGGCCGCCCGCCGACGCGCAGCCGCGGGCGTTCAGCGCCCCGTCGCTGGACGCCTGCGCGGGCCGGCCCGGGCGCTGGACCGCCATGCCGGACCCGACCCGGTCCGGCAGCTGGCTCATCAGCGGCGCCCCCGACCGCACGGCCGCCGAGGGCGTGCCCGCCATGCACACGGCCTTCACGCAGGTGGCGCTGGCGCTGGTGACCAGCGAGGCCCACCGGGCCCTGCGCGAGCAGGCCTGCACCGACGCCCTCACCGGCCTGGCCAACCGCGCGGCGTTCACCGAGGCGCTGCAGCGGGCCGCGAGCGCACCGGAGACGCGCTTCAGCGTCGCCTTCGTCGACCTCGACGACTTCAAGCGCGTCAACGACGCCCGCGGCCACGCCGCGGGCGACGAGCTGCTGCGGACCGTGGCGGTGCGCCTGCGGGCCGCGGTGCGCGAGGCGGACGTGTGCGCGCGCCTGGGCGGCGACGAGTTCGCCGTGCTCATGCACGAGACGGACGGTGCGAACGCCGGCGCCCTCGCGCAGCGGCTCGTCGCGGCGGTCGCCGAACCCGTCGCCCTGCCCGGCGGGCCGGCGCAGGTCGGCGCGAGCATCGGCGTGGCGCACCGCGCCTCCGGCGAGGACGCCGAGCAGGTCGTGCAGCACGCGGACGTCTCGATGTACGCGGCGAAGGCGGCGGGCAAGAACCAGGTGCGCGTCTTCGCCGCCTGAACCGCGGTGCCGCGCGAGGACCCGCGCGCGGGTCCTCGCGCGGGTGCGCTCAGCGGCGGATGCTCAGCGTCAGCTGCTGGGCGCCGGAGTGGACGGCGTCGCTCACGTCGATGCGGTACAGCCCCGTGGTCGGCAGCGTCACGGTGACGTCGGACTGGTTGGCGCTCTTCGTGGTGCCCGGCGTGGTGGTGGCGGGGATGGACAGCTGCAGGCGGTAGCTGGAGGGGCGGGTGGAGACGATGTCGACGTGGTAGCGCCCGGACTCGGGCAGGCGGTAGGTGAAGTCGCTCTGGCGCCGGCTGTGCGCATCGTGCACGGCCGGGCCGGAGGGGCCGACCAGCGTCCAGGTCTGGGCGCTGGTGGAGCGGGCCAGGTGGAAGGTGGCGATCTGGCCGGCCTTGGCGTCGAAGACGTAGCGGTCGTCCTCGCCGGGGCCGACCTCGCCGGAGACGGTGGCCGAGGTGGCGCCGTGGGCGAAGTGGATGACGCTGTGGGCGGGGATGCCGTTCGCGCCGGATCCGGTGCCCGTGCCGGTGACCGGGCCGGAGGCGGTGGCCGCGCTGACGCTGCCGCCGACGAGGGCGGCGGTGACGAGCAGGGTGGCGGCGAGGCGCTTGGTGTCCATGGTGGTGCGTGCCCTCTCGGGAACAGGGCGGAGGTCCGGTCGCGCTGACTGCGCACCCGGCTCCGTCGGTCGGAGGACGCGACAGCACCCCCGGTCGTTACACCCCGTCGCCGGGGTCGACCCCGGAACTGCCGGCCGGCCGTGCGGGCGGCCCCCGCGGCACGGACAGGCGGTCAGGAGACCTCGGCGGCCGCACCGGCGATGGCGTCGGCGACGTCGACCGGGTGGGCCTGCACCACCAGGTGCGGAGCGTCGATCTCGACGGTCCTGCGCACCTGCGCGCGGGTGCAGCCGAACCGCTCGACCTCGGGGTTGACGGTGTGGTCGGCGCTGGAGACGATGCCCCGCGACGGCCTGGTCCGCCACGACGAACACCAGGCCGACGACGTTCTCGGCGGCACCGGCGACGGTGATGACGGCGCCGCCGCAGGAGTGCCCGGCCAGCAGCACCGGCCCTCCGATCTGCTCGGCGAAGGAGCGGACGTAGGCGGCGTCCGCGGACGGGCTGCGACCCGCCACCGGGGGGACGCGGACGGTGAAACCCGCTGGAGCAGTTCGGCGGTCACCGGCGCGCAGCTGGCGGCGTCGGCGAACGCGCCGTGGACGAGGACGGTGGTGGGAGCGGGCACGGGAACTCCTGGTGGACGGCTGCACCAGCGCGCACCGCGCCGGAGCGCGCCGCCGCCCGCGCTCACCACGTCGAGGGCCCGCTCGGCCCTGCTCGTCGGCGGGGTGGAGACGGTCGGCGAGGCCGACGCCGGGTGGCGGCGAGGCGGACCCTGCCGGTCTCAGGGTGCGGGCAGCTCGTGGGCGCACCGCGGGCACTCCCGCGCCGCCGGGTCCTCGGCCAGCCGCCCGCACGCGGGGCAGACCCGCTCCAGCCAGCAGACGCTCTCCCCGCCGACCTCGTCCTCCACCGCTGCGCTCCTCTCCTGCGCGCTCCCCGCAGCACCGCGGCGGGCCACCCGGTGGGGTGGCCCGCCGCGAGGGGGGGTCAGCGCTCGTCGCGCGGGTTCAGCTGCTCGGGGTCGGCGTCGGGTTCGCCCTCGTCCTGCGCGCCGTCGCCCGTGGCCACCCCGCGCAGGTCGCGGGGGTTCAGCTGACCGGGGTCGCCGTCGGGGTCCTGCACCAGGTCGGGGTCCTGCTCGTCTCCAGGAGTGCTCATGCCCCCAGCCTGGCCCGCCCGCGGGGGTTCCGCTCGTCGGGCGCGGTGAGGCGTCAGCGCTCGCCCTGGGAGGAGTCGGCGCGGTTGCGGCCGGTGGGCAGCAGGGCGATGAGCAGGCCCACCAGGGCGGTGGCGGCGTGCAGGACGTTGCCGCCCTGGTCGAGGTTGAGGATGTTCGGCCCGTCGGCGACGGCCAGGCCCCAGGCGAAGAGGGCGCCGTAGCCCACGAGCAGCACCAGGCCGTACAGGCGCGCCAGCTTGGCGCTCACCAGGGCCACCATCCCCAGCCCGCCGACGAGCAGGTGGGCGACGTTGTGCAGCGGGTTGACCGTGATCCCGGCGATCTGGTGGGAGGGGTCGTGACCGGCGAAGTCGGAGGCGCCGGTGGAGATGAAGCCGAGCAGTCCGACGACCACGTAGGCGGTGCCGACGACCGCGGCGGTGATCTGCCCGGCGGACGGCTGGTACTGGGCGGCCGTGAGCCGTCCGGCGCCCGGCGTCCCCGACGCACCCTGTCGCGTGCTCTGTGTCACAGCGTTCTCCCGATCGGTGGTCCCACCGCGCTCGTGCGGGCTCGACGGCCGCAGTTCTCGACCTGCTGGGAACGCTAGGTGGGCCGCCGGGGGTCGGCAACCGGGGGCGCCGGCGGCCGCCGGC
>NZ_JBJLSF010000075.1:0-24205 GCF_050871885.1 Kineococcus aridisoli
CCCCCCCCCCCCCCCCCCCCCCCCCCCCCCCCCCCCCCCCCCCCCCCCCCCCCCCCCCCCCCCCCCCCCCCCCCCCCCCCCCCCCCCCCCCCCCCCCCCCCCCCCCAGCACGCCCTCGACCGCCAGGGCGCCCCAGCCGAAGAAGGACTCGTGCCAGGCCAGGTCGTCGGTGTGCACGACCGCCGCGGCCCGGCCGCCGCGGGCGGCGTGCTCGGCGAGCCGGGCCGCCAGGGTCGACTTGCCCGCCGCGCTGCGGCCGTCCACGGCCACCACCGCGGGCCGTCCCCGCGGCGGGCCCGCGGCGGGCCCGCCGCCCGCAGGAGCAGGTCGGCGACCTCCCCCGCGTCGGCGCTCCGCCAGGGACCGGCCACCGGTTCCCCCTCGGGCAGCAGCACGGGCGCGACCTCGTCCACGCCGGCCAGTCTGCGCGCCGGCCGCCCGGGACCGCCAGGCGCGCGGGACCCGCGCGGCCTCACCGCTGCATCCGCGGGTCGTGGGCGGGGTCGGCGTAGGCCGGGGGGCAACCCTCCTCGACGGCCCGCGGGCGCAGCTCGAAGTGCCAGGGCTCGTTGCGGTAGACCCGGCACACCCCGTAGCGGGCGCCGTGCTCGGCCAGCCACGCCGCGGCGGCGGCGGGCCCGACGTCGACCGCGTCCCCGCTCACGTGCGCGGACGTGTCCGCGGTGGCGACCCAGCGGGCGGCCTCCTCGTGCGAGCCGTGGCGGGCGACCGCCTCGGCGAGCAGCTGCTCCTGGTACCGGCGCGAGCGCCACCCGCTGTTGACGACGAGAGCGGTGCCGTCGTCGGCGGCGTCCGCGGCGGCCCGGCGCAGCGCCTGCAGCAGCGCGGGGTCGAGGTCCGCCACCCCGGGGTACCGGTCGTCGAACGCGCTGACGCCGTCGGGCAGCAGCCCGTCGGCCTCGGTGACGGGCTCCCCGGGCTGCCCGGACTGCCCCGGCAGCCCGGGCCCGGCACCCGCACCGGCGAGGTCGCCGCGGGAGGTCGCGCCGTCCACGCGCGCCGGGGACGGGCCGGGCGGGTGGGTGAGGGCGGCGAGCACGAGCAGGAGGGGGACCAGGCAGCGGGCGAGGAACCGCAGGAGCCCGCGGCCCCCCGCGCGTCCTCCCACCGGTCCCGCCCCTGCCGGTCCTCCCCCACCCGGTCGTGGCGTCGTGGTCCGCAGCGCGTCGCCCCTCATGCCTGCAGTCGACGCGGCCTCGTGTTGCCTGCGCGTACCGGTTTCCGCATACGCCGACGACATGCGCCGCGCGTAGCATGAACGCCGTGCGCGTGCTGGTCGTCGAGGACGAGCCCCTCATGGCCGAGGCCATCCGCGACGGGTTGCGCCTGGCGGCGATCGCAGCGGACGTCGCCGGCGACGGGCACGCGGCCCTGGAACTGCTGAGCGTCAACTCCTACGACGTCGCCGTCCTCGACCGCGACGTCCCGGGCCCCTCCGGTGACGAGATCGCCGAGGGCATCGTCGCCTCCGGCAGCGGCACGCCCATCCTCATGCTCACCGCCGCCGACCGGCTCGACGACAAGGCGTCCGGGTTCGGGCTCGGCGCCGACGACTACCTCACCAAGCCGTTCGAGCTGCGGGAACTCGTGCTCAGGCTCAGGGCGCTGGACCGCAGGCGCGCCCACGTCAGACCGCCGGTGCGGGAGATCGCCGGGCTGCGGCTGGACCCGTTCCGCCGCGAGGTGCACCGCGACGGCCGCCACGTCCCGCTGACCCGCAAGCAGTTCGCCGTCCTGGAGGTCCTCGTCACCGCCGACGGCGGGGTCGTCAGCGCCGAGGATCTGCTGGAGAGGGCGTGGGACGAGAACGCCGACCCGTTCACCAACGCCGTGCGCATCACCGTCTCGGCCCTGCGCAAGCGGCTCGGTGAACCCTGGGTCATCGCCACGGTGCCCGGCGTCGGCTACCGCATCGACGCGGGGCCGCGGGCCGCGGGCCGGGAAGGCGAGCGTGCGTAGGGCCCCTGGCCCGAGCGTCCACCTGAGGCTCACCCTCAGCTACGCCGGTTTCCTCGTGGTCGCCGGCACCCTGCTGCTCGCGGTCGTGCGGGTGTTCCTGCTGCGGTACGTGCCCGACGGCGTGCTCGGCACCACCGACCCGACCGGTCGCCGCCCCTCCCTCTTCGTCCCCAACCGCTCCGACCTCGTGCGCGCCTTCGCCCCGCGTGCGGCGGTGGCGATGGGTCTCCTGCTGGTCCTCGGCCTCGTGGGCGGGTGGTTCCTGGCCGGCCGGATGCTCGCCCCCCTCAACCGCATCACGGCCGCCACCCGCACGGCCGCGACCGGGTCGCTCTCGCACCGGATCCGGCTGCCGGGGCGCCAAGACGAGTTCCGCGAGCTCGCCGACGCCTTCGACACCATGCTCGCCCGGCTGGAGGCGCACGTCGACCAGCAACGCAGGTTCGCGGCCAACGCCTCCCACGAGCTGCGGACCCCCCTGGCGATCACGCAGACCCTCCTCGAGGTGGCCCGCACCGATCCGCTCCGCGACACCGGCGAACTCCTCGAACGGCTGCGCCGCGTCAACGCCCGGGCGATCGACCTCACCGAGGCGCTGCTGCTGCTCAGCCGCGCCGACGGGCGCTCCTCCACCCGCGAGCGCGTCGACCTGTCCCTGCTGGCGGAGGAGGCCGCCGAGGTCCTGCTGCCGCTGGCCGAGGAGCGCGGCGTCGACGTCCAGGTCCACGGCGGGGTCGCCGAGACCACCGGCTCGCGCGCGCTGCTGCTGCAGCTGACCACGAACCTGCTGCACAACGCCGTCGTCCACAACCTGCCCGAGCGCGGCACCGTCCGGATCACCACCGGCGTCCGCCCCGGGAGCGCGGTGCTCACGGTGGAGAACACCGGCGGTCACCTGGCGCCGGAGTCGACGCCCAGGCTCACCGAACCGTTCCAGCGCGGTCCCGGGCGCCTGCGCAGCGACCACGGGGGCGTCGGTCTCGGCCTGGCGATCGTCAAGAGCATCACCGAGGCGCACGAGGGCACCCTCGACCTCCTCCCGCGGTCCGGCGGCGGCCTGCGGGTCGTGGTGGAGCTGCCCGCCGCCCGGTGAGCACCGCGCGTGCCGCGACCGCGCTCACGGCACGAGCACCGCGCGGCCGGTGACCTCCCCGCGGGCCAGCGCGCCCAGGACGTCGTCGACCGCCTCCAGCGGCTCGGTGCGGTCGACGACGCTGCGCACCACCCCGCGCGCCACGAGGTCCAGCCCCTGCTCCAGCTCGGCGAGGGTGCTGGAGACGGACGTCAGGATGCGCTGCTCGGGGACGACCAGCCGCACCGGGTCCAGCTCGATGCGCTCGGCGGAGTAGCCGACGTAGACCAGCGCACCTCCCGGAGCCAGCGCCGCCAGGGCCTGCCGGCCGCTGTCGGCGGTGCCGACGAGCTCGACGACGCAGTCGGCGCCGCCGGTCAGGCGCTGCACCTGCGCGCCGACGTCGCCGTCGGCGGGGTCGATCGTCCACTCGGCGCCGAGCTCGCGGGCCAGTTCCCGGCGGCGCGGCGATCGGGCCACGGCGACCACCCGTGCGCCGCGGTGGCGCAGCACCTGCACCAGCGCCGAGCCCACCCCGCCGGCGCCGTACACGACGGCGACGTCGTCGGCGCCCGCACCGGCGACCGCCGCGGCGTGCAGGGCGGTGGTGACGCTGCACGCCACGGGTGCGGCCTGCACGAACGCCAGGGCCTCGGGGATCCGCGCCAGGCTGCGGGCGGGCACGGCGACGAACTCGGCGAAACCCCCGTCGGAGGCGAAGGCGAGCATCCCCCGCGGTGCGGCGCAGAGGTTCTCCCGGCCGCGGCGGCACTGCCGGCAGTCCCCGCAGCTGTGCAGGTAGTGCACGGCGACCCGGTCCCCGGGTTCCCACGCGGTGACGGCGCCGCCGACCGCCTCGACGGTCCCGGCGACCTCGTGTCCCAGGGTGATCGGGGTGCGGGCCGGGGTCAGCAGACCGTCGGTGAAGTGCAGCTCGGTCGCGCACACGCCGGCGGCGCGCACGCGGACGAGGACCTCGTCGGGGCCGGGTTCGGGACGGGGGACCTCCTGCACCTGCAGGGGGCGACCGGGTCCGGTGAAGCGGGCAGCGCGCACGGTTGTCTCCTCTGACGGCCGGGAGCTCCCGGCGGCGGGCGGAACGGACCGGCCCCGCGGCAGGTCGCCGGGGGTTCGGGGCACGGGTTCGTGGTGCGGGGTCCCGGGTGGGGCTCCGGGGGGCCTCAGGTGCCGAGCGCGTCCCAGGCGGTGATGCCGCCGCGCAGGTGCACGACGTCGGCGCGGCCCGCGGCGCGCAGCGCGCGCAGGGCCCGGGCCGAGCGGGTGCCACCGGCGCAGTGCAGCACCAGCGGCCGGTCCGCCGCGAGGCGGGCGGGGTCGGCGAGCAGCTCCCCCAGCGGCACCAGCACCGACCCCGGGATGGCGTGCGCGGCGTGCTCGCCGGGTTCGCGCACGTCCACGAGGACGAAGTCCCGGTGGCCCGCCCGCCGTTCGCGCAACCGGTGGGCGAGTTCCGCGGCGTCCACCTCGGGCAGGTCGTCGGAGGGTTCCCGGTCGGCGGCGCCCGCGACGGGCAGCAGTGCGGCGACGGGCGCGCGGTGCGGGTCCGGTGCCAGGCGCAGCGACCGCCACGTCATCGCGAGCGCGTCGTGCACCAGCACCCGGCCGAGCAGGCTCTGCCCGGCGCCGGTGACGAGCTTGACGGCCTCGGTGGCCATCGCCGAGCCCACCGCCGCGCACACCGCACCCAGCACCCCCGCCTCGCCGCAGGAGGGCACGGTGCCGGGTTCCGGCGGCGCGGGGAACAGGTCCCGGTAGGTGGGCCCGTGCCCGTCCCAGAACACCGCGACCTGTCCCTCGAAGCGCAGCACGGCCCCCCACACCCACGGCGTGCCGGTCAGCACGCACGCGTCGGCGACGAGGTAGCGGGTGCCGAAGTTGTCGGAGCCGTCCACGACGAGGTCGTAGCCGGCGACGAGGTCGAGGGCGTTCTCGGCGCTCAAGCGCTCGCCGTGGCGCACCACGCGCACGAGCGGGTTCGAGCGCGCCACCGCGTCGGCGGCGCTGTCGACCTTGCGCCGCCCGACGTCCGCGGTCCCGTGCACGACCTGCCGGTGCAGGTTCGAGGTGGCCACGACGTCGTCGTCGACGACGCCGATCGTGCCGATCCCGGCGGCGGCCAGGTACAGCAGGGCGGGCGAGCCCAGCCCGCCGGCGCCGACGACGAGGACGCGCGCGGCCTTGAGCCGGCGCTGGCCCTCCTCGCCGATCTCCGGCAGCAGCAGCTGGCGCGCGTAGCGGCGCGACTCCTCGCCGGTCAGCCCGGCCGCGGGTTCGACGAGCGGCGGCAGCGTGCTCACGCGCTCCCCCCGCCCCCGGCACCGTCGCCACCGGGACCGTCGCCGAAGCGCGCCAGCCCCTCCCACGGGGAGGAGGCCTGCGCCAGCGCGCGCTGCGGGATGCGCCCGGCGCGGTGGGCCGCGCGGCCGGCCAGGACCGCGTGGCGCATGGCGGAGCCCATGAGCTCGGGATCGCGCGCCCGGGTGACGGCGGTGGCCAGCAGCACCGCGTCGCAGCCGAGCTCCATGGCGCGCGCCGCGTCGGAGGCGGTGCCGATGCCGGCGTCCAGCACGACGGGCACGCCGGCCCGCTCGGCGATGAGGGCGATGTTGTGCGGGTTGAGGATTCCCAGCCCGGTGCCGATGGGCGCGCCCAGCGGCATCACGGCGGCGCAGCCGGCGCGCTCCAGCCGCAGGGCGAGGGCGGGGTCGTCGTTGGTGTAGGCCAGGACGGTGAAGCCGTCGTCGACGAGCTGCTCGGCCGCCTCCAGCAGTTCCACGGCGTCCGGCAGCAGCGTCTCCTCGTCGGCGACGACCTCCAGCTTCACCCAGTCGGTGCCCAGCGCCTCCCGGCCCAGCCGCGCGGTGAGCAGCGCCTCGCGGGCGGTGCGGCAGCCGGCGGTGTTCGGCAGCACCTGCACGCCGACGCGCTGGAGCACCTCCAGCAGGGAACCGCGCGCCGAGGGGTCGACGCGGCGCAGCGCCACCGTCGTCAGCTCCGTGCCGGAGGCGCGCAGCGCCCGCTCCAGCACCTCGTGGTTGGCCGCACCGCCGGTGCCGGTGATCAGGCGGGAGCGGAAGCTGCGCCCGGCGACGACGAAGGGGTCGTCGAGCCCGGCCGGCGCACCGCCGTCGACCGCACCGCCGTGTACCGCGATGCCCTCGACCGCGGTGCCGGGTTCCAGGACGCTCATCCTCCCGCCACCGCCTGCAGCACCTCGAGGCGGTCGCCCGCCGTGACGGGCGTGCCCGCCCAGCTGCCCGCGGGCAGGACGTCGTCGCCGACCGCGACGGCAGCACCCCGACCGTCGCGCACGCCCGGTGCGAACAGCGCCACCACGTCCGCGACGGTGGATCCCGCCGGGACGTGCAGGGGCGCACCGTTCACCACGACCTGCACCTGCGCGTGCTCCGCCTCCCCGCCCGCGGAGTTCCCGCCCGCGAAGTTCCCGCCCGCAGTTCTCCCGTTCACCGTGCCCCCACTCCCTCGAGGGTCGCGGCGCGCGACCCGAACCTCCCCGGGTCGCAGGCCGCGACCTCGGGGGTGACCGCCTCGCCGGCGGCCAGGGCGGCCACGGCGTCCGCGGTCACCCCGGACAGCAGCACCCCGTTGCGGTGGTGCCCCACCGCCAGCAGCAGGCCGGGCAGCCGCCCGGGACCCACGAGCGGCAGGTTGTCGGCGGACCCGGGCCGGGTGCGCGCCAGCAGCTCCACGAGCTCCAGCTCGCCGACGCCGGGCACGAGCGCCTGCGCATCGCGCAGCAGGTCGTGCACGGCACCCGCCGTGACGGTCTCGTCGAAACCCCGGTCCTCGCTGGTGGCGCCCACCACCAGCTCGCCGTCGGTGCGCGGCACCAGGTACACCTCGCGGTCGCGGACGACCCCGCGCACGGTGCGCTGCAGCAGGTGCCCGCCCTCGGCCATGCGCAGACGCGCCACCTGACCCTTCACCGGCCGCACCGGCGCCCAATCCTGCGCACGCGCCCCCGTGGCCAGGACCACCAGGTCCGCGCGGCGCACGGAACCGTCCTCGAAGCGGGCGCCGGCGGCGCGGTCGCCCTCCACGAGCACCTCGCCGCGGGCGGGCAGGAACTCCACGCCGCGCCGGGCCGCCGCCGCGCTCAGGGCCCGCAGCAGCCGGCGCGGGTCGACCTGGTGGTCGCCGCGCACCAGCGTGCCGCCGGAGACCGCCGGGTCCAGGAAGGGTTCCAGGCGACGGCACTCGCGGCCGGTGAGGGCCTGCACGTCCAGCCCCAGGTCCTGCTGCGCGCGGCGCACGTCCGCCAGGCGCGCGCGGTCCCCGGCGTCCAGGGCGACCACGAGGGTTCCGCAGTCGCGGTACCCGGTGGGGGCGTCGGCGGCGGCGGACACCTCGGCGGCGTAGCGGGCGAAACCCGACGCGGCCAGCAGGCACACCCGCAGCAGTTCCTCCTCGCCGTGGTGCAGCTCGCTGACCGGTGCCAGCATCCCCGCGGCCGCGCGCGAGGAGCCGCCGCCGGGGTCGGGGTCGGCCAGCACGACGCGGTGACCGCGTTCGGCCAACCGCCACGCGCACGCCGTGCCCACGACACCGCCGCCCAGCACGAGGACGTCCCCCCGCACCGCGCCGCGCGCGGCCGGGGAGTTCCCGAGGGGAACCACCCAGCACTCCCTTCGCCGGCATGACCCGGAGCAGGTTCGACGGTCGGCGAGTGCGCTCGCCCTCTCAGCCCGCGATCCCGGGCTCCCGTGGTGCGGCCACCATACCCCCACCGGTGGCAGACTCCGCCAGGTGCCGAACCCCGCCCCCGGAACCACCGCCGGAACCACCGCCGGACCCATCGCCCACCCGGCGCCCGACCCCGTTCCCGCGGGGGACCCCCGCACGGCGCTGCGCGCCGCCCGCCTGTACCTGTGCACCGGCGCCCGCCGGCGCGAGGGCGACCTGGAGCTCTTCCTCGACACCGTGCTCGCCGCGGGCGTGGACGTCGTCCAGCTGCGCGAGAAGGGCCTGGAGGCCGCCGAGGAACTCGAACTGCTGGAGGTCTTCGCCGCCGCGGCGCGCCGCCACGACCGCCTGCTGGCCGTCAACGACCGCGCCGACGTGGCCGCCGCGGCCGGCGCCGACGTGCTGCACCTGGGGCAGCGGGACCTGCCGCCCGCCGCGGCCCGCCGCCTCGTCGGCGCCGGTCCGCTGATCGGCCGCTCCACGCACTCGGCGGCGCAGTTCGACGCGGCGGTGGCCGACCCCGCGGTGGACTACGCCTGCGTCGGCCCGACGTGGGCGACCCCGACCAAACCCGGCCGCGCGGCCACCGGCGTGGACCTCGTGCGGCACGCCGCGGCGAGCGCGGGGACGAGGCCGTGGTTCGCGATCGGCGGGATCGACCTGTCCACCGTGGACGAGGTCGTGGCCGCCGGCGCGCGCCGCGTCGTCGTCGTGCGTGCGATCACCGAGGCCGACGACCCGGCCGCCGCGACCCGCGAGCTGCTGCGCCGGTTGCCGCCGCCCGGGCGCTGAGCCCGGCCGCCGGGGTTCCGGGCGCCGGGCGCGGTCAGGGACCGGGAGGGCTCGCCCTGGTCCGGCGGGCCAGCGCGCGCGTGGTGGCGCGGCGGGGAGCGGCCCGGCGGGCGACGGGGGGTTCCGCCGCCGCGGCGCCGCGCCGGGCCGCCGACCCCGCGCCCGGTTGCGGACCGGCCCCCGGCGCCGCGGCAGCCGCCTCGGCCCGACGGGAGTCCCCGCCGACGGCGGCGGCGGGCGCTCCCCCGGTCAGGCGGGTCAGCGCGGCGGTCACCACGTCGCGCTCGCCGAACAGGCGCATGCCCTCGGGCAGGGAGGCGATCAGCGTGCGCCCGTAACCCCTGGTGCGCAGGCGCGGGTCGAGGACGGCGACGACTCCGCGGTCGGTGCCGGTGCGCACCAGCCGGCCCGCGCCCTGGGCGAGCATGACGGCGGCGGCTGCCACGTGGACCTCGTGGAACCCGTCGCGGCCCTCGGCGTCGGCGGCCTCGCGGCGCGCGGACAGCAGCGGGTCGTCCGCGGGCGCGAAGGGCACCTTGTCGATGACCACGCAGGACAGGCTGGGGCCCGGCACGTTGACGCCGTGCCAGAAACCCGTCGTGGCGCACAGCGTGGACTCCTCCACCTCGGTGAACCGCGCGACGAGCTGCGCCGCCGGCGCCTCCCCCTGCGCCAGCACCGGTGTGCGGACGGTGGCGCGCAGGTGCGCGGCGGCCTCGCGGGCCGCCCTGGTGGTGGTGAACAGCGCCAGGGTGCGCCCGCCGGCGGCGCGCACCAGGGCCTCGACCTCCCCCAGGACGGCGGCGGTGTGCCCGGCGCGGTCCCTGCCCGGGTCGGGGAAGGTGCTGGGCGGGACGTAGAGGACCGCCTGCCGCTCGTGGTCGAAGGGCGTGCCCACGTCGACGACGTCGAAGCCGCGCGGCTCGGCCGGCGCCCGCCCGGGGAGCACCAGCGGCTCCGCGAACCCCAGGGCGCGGAGCGCGGGCTCGAAGGAACCGCCGACGGCGATGGTGGCGGAGGTCGCCACGAGGGTCCGCTCCCCCAGCGCGGCCATCAGCTGCGGGCCCACGCGCAGGGGCGCCACCCGCAGCCGCGGCGGGCGGCCGTCGTCGGCCTGCAGCCAGCGCACGTGCCGGCCGGCGTCGGCGTGCAGGACCGCGAGGAGCGCCGCGGCGGCCTCGGCGACCTGCTGCGCGGCGCCCCGGCGCCCGGCGGCCGCCCGCGAGGCGGCGCCGGGGCCGTGCGCGGCGCCCTCGAGGGCGGGGGCGATCCGCGCGAGGCGGTCGGCGATCGCGACCAGCAGGTCCGCCACGTCCGGCGGCAGCTGCGGCAGCCGCCCGGGGCCCACGGCGGCCAGCGCCCCGGACAGGGCCTCCAGGTCGGCGGCCGCCTGCTCGGCCTGCGCGCGGGCGTCGTCGCCGTCCGGCCCGCGCGGCAGCCGGTGCGCGGCGAGGGCGAGCGTGCGCCCCAGGGCCGCCGGGGCGACCTCCTGCCCCCAGGCCGAGGACAGGTGCGCCTCCAGCTCGTGCACCTCGTCGGCGACCAGGACCTCGTGCTCGCCCAGCAGCGGCTGCGGCCGGAGCAGGTCGTGGGCGAGCTGGGCGTGGTTGGTGACCACGACGTCCGCCTCGCGGGCGGTGGCGCGGGCCTTCTCGGCGAAGCACTCCCGCCCGAACGGGCAGGTGGCGGCGCCCGGGCACCCGGCGGAGCCGGTGGAGACCTGCGCCCAGACGCGGTCGGTGGTGGGCGGGGCCTGCGAGCGGTCGCCGCTGGTGGTGGTCCGCGACCACCGCAGCAGCGCCTCGAGAGCGGCGAGGTCGGCGCCGGAGGGCCTGCGCGCGGCCGGGTCCTCCCGCTGCGCGCCCGGGTCCTGCCCGTCCTCGCCCCCCGGCGCCTCCCCGGTGCCCGCCGAGGTCAGCGCGTCGATGCGGGCGAGGCAGGCGTAGTTGCTGCGCCCCTTGAGCAGCGCGTGGGTGAAGGTGCGCCCGCCCACGCGCGGCAGCAGCCGGGCCAGCAGCGGCAGGTCCTCGGTGACGACCTGCTCCGAGAGCTGCTTGGTCGCGGTGGACACCACCGCGCGCCCGTCGCGGGCCAGGACCGGCACGAGGTACCCCAGCGTCTTGCCGGTGCCCGTGCCGGCCTGGGCCAGCAGGTGCCGGCGCTGCGCGAGGGCGTGCTCGACGGCGGCGGCCAGGCGCTCCTGCTGCGGGCGCGTCTCACCGCCGGAGCGCTCGGCGACGAGCGCGCGCAGCAGCGCGGTCGCACCGGCCGGGGCCGGCGCACCGGCACCCGCACCGGCACCGGGACCCGCGGCGCAGCCGTCACCGCTGCCCGCCGCGCAGGTGCTGTGCGGGGGTGCCTGCCGGGTGCAGGTGCAGGACGCGCTCACTCAGGTCTCCCACGGGCCGGGTGCTCGACGTCAGGTGTACGCCACACCTGCGACACGACACCGGCGGCGCGCCCGTGGACCGGTCAGCGGGCCGGTCAGCGGGCCGCCGGGAGGGGTTCGTGTCGGTGCCCGGGTGCACCCTGGAGAGGTCCCGGTGCAGCAGCGGCCGCGCCCCGTGCGCGCGGAACCGGCGCACCGGCTCGTGTCGGACCCGAGCGGCACACTGGCGTTCGGCACCACAGCGGCTCGCACCGGTCGCAGCACCACCGGCGCGGGCACCACCTGACAGGTCATTGCGGAAACAGGACATCGAAGGCACCGCCGCCGGTCACCCGGTGCAGCGGGTCGCAGAACGAGGAGTTGGGCAGGATGGCCAAGCCGTTCGTCTCCCACGACGGGGTTGACGCGCAGGGCGTGCGCGCCGAGGTGTGGGTGCAGGTGGGCACCGGCACCGTCACGAAGATCGAGAACAAGGACGACGACGTCAAGCGCAACGTCATGGTCGTCATCAAGAGCGACAACAGCAGGGTCAGCCGACCGGTCACGGCCTGGCTGGCCAAGAGCGACCCGACCTACCCGGCCGTGCTCGCCGCGCACGAGTCCGGCCGGGAGATCCAGTACCGGGTGGAGTCCCAGCGCAAGCCCACCGTCGACCGCACCACCCCGATCGCGGAGCTGCGCGTGGACATGGCCACCGCCGGCGCCAACACGGTGAGCATCTTCGCGGGCATCGACGGGCAGCTCAGCTCCGAGGCGGTCACCGACCCGGCCGAGGACCCGAACCCCGGCGGCCGCCTGCGCGCCGCTGCAGGCGCTCCGCCCCGGGACGGCTCGCACGGGCAGGTGCCCGCCACCGCTCCCGCCGCCTCCGCGGAGGCGGCGCTGACGGCCCTGGCCACCGCCCGCCAGGCGGGTCTGCCCGTCGGTGTCGTGGACGCCGCCGCGGCCCTGGCCCTGGCCGCGGGCGCCAGCGCCAAGCAGGTCGCCGAGGCCGGGTTCGTCGGGCAGTCGGGCACCCCGCGCGGCGAGCGCCGCCGCGCCTTCGCCCACGAGGCGGCGCCGCACGTGGCGCTGAACTCCGACCAGCGCGTCAACCTCGGCTCCTACGCGGTGCAGGCCGCCTTCAGCGCCGAGAAGGTCGCCTACGACATCCTCGCCGAGGTCGAGCAGCGCGCCGTCGAGGCGCACGACGCGGCCGTGGAGGCCGGGGAGCTGCAGGAGGACCTGCGGCGGGTTCCGGCCGCGGTCAGCCTCGCCCAGGCCGCCGGCCTGGCCGGGGTGCTGCTGGAGCTGGCCGACCGGGTGCAGGTCGGCGCGTACGGCGGCGGGCGCCCGGACCGGATGGCCAACAGCCACACCCGTGCCCGCTCGCTGGTCTACGACGCCGTCCGCACCCGCCACCCGGTGCCCTTCGGCGTCGAGGTCGCCGAGCGCGAGGCGTGGATGCAGGCCGTCGTCGCCGAGGGCGTCGAGCGCTTCCGCACCCTCGCGGCGATCTCGCAGCAGGTGGCCGAGGTCCCGCTCGCCGTCCACGAGGGCGGGGACCACGACGGCGGGAACCACGACGGCGACCACGACGGCGGCGGGGACGGCGGCGGGGACGGCGGGGCCCAGGCGCTCCCCCGGACCGGCCCGCAGGGCCCGGCCGCCGACGCGCACGGTGCCCGCGGTCCCGTCGCCCCCACCCAGCAGGCCATGCAGCGCTTCCGCGACCTGGCGGTGGCCGCCGGGTTCCCGGCGACCCCCGACAGCCCGGCGCTGCTGTTCCTGCGCGCGAAGTTCGGCGTCGGTGCGGTGCGCCAGGTGGACGGCGAGGTGCTGGAGAGCCTGCTGACCTGGTTCGAGGGCCAGCGCCAGCCGGGTGAGGCGTTCCGCTCCTACGTCCAGTCGACGCTGGCCGCCCAGCGGGGCGCCGGCCAGGAGCACGGCCGGTCGGGTGCCGAGCAGCGGGCCGGGACCGCGCAGGAGGCGCCCACCGCGCCCGGCGGTGGGACACAGCCGGGGAAGCCTGGTGGGGGCGCAGCAGCACCCGCGCCGGCCGACGCCGCCTGAGGTCACGAGGTCGCGTCCCGGCGCGTTCCGCTGCACCCGCAGCCGGGCGCGCCGGGAGGGTTCCCGCGCCGGGGTTCCGCCCGGCGCGGGAACCGGCTGCGGAACCGTCGACCCGCTGCGGTGCAGGGCTCCACGGTTTCGCCGCGGCGGCGGGCGGCGGGTTTCCCGCGTCCCACCGCCTCCACCACCGCCTCCGTCACGGCGGGGGTTCGGTGTCGGACCCTCCCCCTACAGTGCACCCGTCGCCCCCGCCAGGGGCGACGTCCCACGAGGTCGCGAACGCAACGCGAGAAGATACGGAAGAGAGCGACAACCATGGGCGTGCCCATCACCATCGTCGGCAACATCACCAACGACCCCGAGCTGCGCTTCACCCCCAGCGGTGCGGCCGTGGCGAACTTCAGCGTCGCGGTCGACGAGCGCCGCCGCAACGCGCAGACCCAGGAGTGGGAGGACGCGGGGACGTCCTACTACCGCGTGGAGGCGTGGCGCTCGCTGGCCGAGAACGTCGCCCACTCCCTGCGTCGGGGCACGGCGGTCGTGGTCACCGGGGAGCAGACCATCGAGGTCTACGAGCGCAAGGACGGCGGCACCGGCACCTCGGTCCGCGTCCGCGCCCAGAGCGTCGGCCCCGACCTGCGCTACGCCACCGCCGCCGTCACCCGCACCAGCCGCCAGGGCGGCGGCTGGAACGCGCCGAGCGGGGAGGGCCCCCGCGCCCCGCAGACCCCTCCGGCCGCCGACCATCTCGTCGGTGCGGGCGTCGAGGACCCGTGGAGCGCCGGGACCGGCCGGCTGGAGAACCCTCCGTTCTGAGGATCCTCCAGCTGGGCAGGTGACCGCTGCGGCGGGACGACCGGTGGGCGGTCGAGCGCTTCGGCACTCGGCCGCCCGCCGGCCGTCGCACCGGCCCGCTCGTCGCACCGGCCCCGGCCGACGTCCGTACCCAGACCGCTCTCGTCGAGCGCGGGACCGGTGCCCGCCGGGACGCCACGCGCGACGCGGGGTGGGTGCACGGCAGACTGGCGCCATGAGCGAGCACACCGAACTGCGCATGCGCGTCGGCCGCGAGACCGGGCACACCCTGCACCTGCGCCGCGGCGACGAGCCCTCCGACCTCGACGACTTCCTCGGCTCGGTCGCGACCCCGGAACTGGCGGCCAAGATCGCTGAGGCGTGGAACGCCTACTGGCCCGAACCCGACCCCGCGCAGACCGGGACGGGCCACGTGGAGCAGGTCAAGGCTCGCGCGCTGCAGCGCGCGCAGCAGGACGACCTCGACGGCTGAGGTCCCACCGCTCCAGCACCTCAGCCCCAGAACTCCCGCACCCCGGCGGCGACCGCCGCCGCCTGCGCCCGTCCCGCGGCCGCCGAGGCCGGCGCCGTCGAGGGGTCTAGGGAGTTCCTCCCGCGGGCGGCCACCGAACGGGCGTCGGCCTGGAGCACCAGGGCCCGCCCGCCGGCCTCTTCAATGCTCGCCACCTGCTGCTCCAGCGAGGGGCCCAGCGGGTTCTGCGGGGCGTTGGGCGAGGGCACCACGACCAGCACCCGATCGTGGCCGGCCGCCACGTCGGCGTTCGTCATGGAGCGGGTTCCGCCGTCCATCGCGCGCCGGGAGCCCAGGAGCACCGGCGGCCACACCCCGGGGACCGCGCAACTGGCGGCGACCGCGTCCAGCAGCGGAACACCTGCGGCGGCGTCCAGACGCAGGAATTCCCCGTTGACGGCGTCCACCGCCGTCACCACCAGCCGCGCCCGCGGCCAGGCGGTGGAGGACAGGTGCGCCGACAGCGCAGTGCGCAGCTGCCCGGCCGGGGCGGAGGAGTTCGCCAGCGCCCAGGCGCCCAGCCGGGCCCGGACCTGCTGCGGGGTGCCGCCGGCCGCGGCCGCGCCCCGGGCCGCGATCAGCAGCGCCTCACCGTCCACCGCGGCCACGGGAGCGGCGTCCACCGCGGCGCCGCGCACGGCGGCCGTGCGGGCCAGCGCTGCCTGCACGGCCGCCCCGGCCGGGGTGCCGCTGCGCAGCAGCGCACCCGCGATGGATCCGGCCGACGTCCCGACGACGAGGTCGGCTGCGGCGACGTCGACACCCTGCTCCACCAGTCCCGCCAGCAGCCCGAGCTGCCACGCGGTTCCGGCGGCGCCGCCCCCGCCCAGCACCAGTGCACGTGTCGTCCCGCCCGAGCCCCGCAGCACCGCTCCCCCTCTGGTCCGGGACGCCCGTGCGCCCCACCCCCCGATGCTGCGCCACCGGCCGCCGCGTCCGCCCGGCGCCCCCTGCCCGTCGCCGATCGCGGGATCCGGCGCAGGAGCGCCACCAACCGCTCAGGCGGCGGCGACGGCCGCGTCCTCGACCTCCAGTGCGGCCTCCGAGACGGGCCCGTAGGAGGAGGCCTCCTCGATGCGCGCGCCGTCGACGTCGTCGGGGACGACGTCGAGGACCAGGTCGACCATGTCCGTGGCCTCGGAGGCGTGGTTGATGAGGACAACCTGGCGGCCCGGCAGCTCCCGGATGGCGGCCATCATCGCCGCCCGGCTGGCCACGTCCTGGGACACGAACGGCTCGTCGAGCCAGAACAGGCCGCCGGTGCGCCCGGACCACACGTCCGACAGCGCCACCCGCAGCGCGAGCGCGACCGCGGACTCCTCTCCGCCGGAGAGCCACTGCACCGGCCGCTGGGTGCCGGTGTCGTCGGTGACGACGGGCGTGAACTCCTCGTCGAGCACCACCGAGACGTAGCGACCGCCCGTGATCCGCGAGACCAGGTCGGTAGCGACCTCGGAGACCTCCGGGGCCAGGCGCGCGATGCGGTCGCGGCGGAAGGCCTCCAGCGCGTCGCGCACCGCGCTCTTGCGCTCCAGCTCGGCCACGGTGGCCGCGCGCAGGCGCAACCTGTCCGCCTCGGCGTCGCGCACCCGCTCGGCGCTGCGCACCTGCTCCTCGGCGACGCGGTGGTCGCCCTGGGCGGCGTGCGCGGCCCGGCCGGACTCGCGGGCGGCGACCTGGGCGGTGGCGTGCGCGGTCTGCGCCTGCACCCGCTCCTCCTCCGGGACCCGGGCGGCGGCCTCGGTGGCGGCGGCGGCCGCGGCGGCCGCGGCCGCCTGCTCGGCGGCCTGCGCGCTGCGCTCGGCGCGCGCGAGCGCACCGGTCAGCTCCGCGGCGGCCTCGGCGGCGCTCTCGGCCCGGCGCAGCGCGGTGGCGGTGCGCTGCACCTGCTCGGCCACCTCCTGCTGCGCCTCGACGGCCTCGGCGGCCGCGGCCTGCGCCCGGCGGGCCGCCTGCGCGGCCGCCTGCGCGTCCTGCTCTGCCTGGGCGGCGGCCTGCTGCGCCTGCTCCAGCTCCCGGGCGGCGGCGCGCGCCTGCTCGGCGGCGTGCTCGGCCGCCGTCCGCGCCTGCACCAGCTCGCCGGCCTGGCGGCGCAGGGCCTGCGCCTGGGCGGCGGCCGCGTCGGCCTCGGCCTTGGCCTGCCTGCCCTCGTCCCCGACGCGCTGCTGGGAGCGCACGAGCGTGTCGACGACCGAGTGCACGTCGGGCAGCGCGGACAGGCACGTCGGGCACGTCGGGTCGCTGGCCGCCTGCAGCGTCCGGATCGCCGTCGTCAGGCGCTGGTACTCCCCGCGGAGCGCGCCGGTGCGCTCGATGAGCTCCTCGGCGTGCACCTGCGCGGCCTGCGCCCGCGCCTCCAGGTCCTCCGGGGCGCCGGCGACGCGGGCGGCGGCCTGGGCCGCGCGCTGCCCGGCGGCCTCGGCGGCACCGGCGCGCTGCTGCGCGCGCTCCGCGGCCTGGGCCGCGCGCTGCTGCTCGCGCTGGGCGAGCAGCACCGCCTGCTCGGCGGCCTGGCGCGCCGTGCGGTTGTCGCGCTCGGCGCGCTGGGCCTGCTCGAAGGCCGCCCGCGCGGCGGCGACCTGCTCGGCCCGGCCGCCGCGGGAGGCGGCGCGCAGGCGCTCGACCTCGCGGGCCGCCTGGGCGGCGCGCTCGTCCGCCAGCACCTGCGCGCCGGCCGCCTGCTGGGCGGCGTCGCGGGCGCGCCGGTGCGCCTCGACGCGCTCGGCGACCTGCGCGGCCCCGGCGGCCACGCGCGCCAGCTCCGCCTCGTCGGCCGCCGCCGCGGCGCGCAGCGCCTCGTAGCGCTCCCAGGCGGCGCCCGCGGCCTGCTGGGCGGCCTCCAGGGCCTGCCCCGCGGCCTTCAGCGCCTCCGGCGAGCCGGGCAGCACCTCCAGCGTGCGCCGCACGGTCGTCTCCTCCTCGCGGGCGGCCTTGACCGCCGCGCTCATCCGGTCGATCCCGGCCAGGCGCTCGATGAGGCGCCGCCGCTCGCCGGCGGTGGCCTTCACCAGGGTGTCGAGCTCCTTCTGGCGCGTGACGAAGGCCGCCGTGAACCCCTGGGCGTCCAGGCCGCCGAAGCGCTGGGCGATCCAGGCGTTGGCCACCCGGACCTTGTTCACCGACTGCAGCACCCCGTCGACGCTGATCTGCACGTACGGGGTGTCGTTCCTGCCCTTCAGCCCGCGCTCGACCACCAGGCGCTGCCCGTCGTGCAGCAGCGTGACGACCCCCTTGACCGGGCCGGTGGTGCCCTGCCGGCGCAGCGCCTGGACCGTCACCCCGTCCGGGGTGACGCCGTACAGGACCCACAGCAGGGTGATGAGCAGGCTGGACTTGCCCACGCCGCGGGGACCGTTCAGGGCGGTCACCCCGGAGGGCAGCGGCTGCATGAACGCCGACCCCAGGGAGCGGATGTTCACCGCCTCCAGCGACTCCAGCGTGATCACCAGGGGGTCTCCTCTCCCGTCGTGGCGTCCACCCGGGGCGCCTCCGCCTCCGGCGCCTCCCCGTCCGGTGCGGGCTGCCCGGCCGCCTCGCCGGCGGCCCGCGGGCGCGGCGGCGCGGCGGCCTGGTCCGGGTCGGCGAAGCCGCCGATCTCCACGTCCTGCGAGGCCTCCCGCAGGTGCCGCTCCCCCTCGGCGACGACCACCGGGCGCAGCTGCTCGGCCAGGCCCACCGCACCGGCCCACTCGGGGACCCACCCGCCGTACGCCTTGGGCAGGTCGGCCGAGCCCGCCGTGAGCATCGAGGTGGAGATGCCCTCCACGACGCGCTCGCCGTCGTCCTCGACCACGTCGGGGCGCCGGAAGTCCGGCATCCACACCAGGGCGTCCTTGGTCAGCTTCGCCAGCGCGGGCTGGTCGATGCCCTGGCGCACGCTGGTGGAGCAGTTGAGCACCACCTGGCGCACGATCGCGTCCGCGACCTCGACGCCCGCCAGGTTCTGCCGGATCAGCTCCTCGACCTGCGCACCGCTCAGGCCCCTGGCGTCGATGCGCGGCAGGTCGTGCTGGGCGCGCTGGGCGATGAACTGCGGGGTGACCTGCACGCGGCCGTCGGCGTGGACCTCCACCAGCAGCCAGCCGCGCCCGCCGGCGGGGTCGGAGAACCCGCGCCGCACCAGCGACCCGGCGTACCAGACGCCCGGCAGGATCTCGCCCATGCCGTGGTAGTGGCCCAGCGCCTTCAGCGCGAAGCGGTCGTCGGCCAGCAGGTCCAGCCCGATGGGCACCTCGCCGGGCGAGTCCACGCAGCGGAACACCTCGTGGCCGGGCAGCATCGCCGCGCCGTGCGCGGACAGGACGTTGACGGCCCCGTCCACCGGCTCGGGCAGCAGCCGCTCGGACTGCGCCAGCCCGTAGTGGCTGATCACGTGCAGGACCAGGCCGTCGGCGACCTCGAACACCCGGTACGGCTCGGTGACGTAGTGGATGCCGCGGTCGGGGTCGTTGATGGCCGCGGTGGCCGGCGACTTGCCCCGCTCGGCGGAGGCGTCGTGGTTGCCGGTGTTGCCGTACACCGGGATCCGCGCCTTGGCGAAGCTCTCCATCTGCTGGCGCATCCAGACGATGTCGCCCACCGCGGGGTGCGAGCGGTGGAAGTCGTCACCACCGGCGACGACGAAGTCCACCCCCGCCTCGATCATCGAGCGGGTGACGGCGCGCACCGCCAGCATCCCGTCGCGGGTGCGCATGTTCAGCCCCGACGCCGGGTGCACCCGGCACCGCGCGGCGTACCCCACGTGGGCGTCCGCGTACACGCCGAACCTGACGACCGGCTCGCTCACGCGCTGTGCTCCTCCATCGTGACGATCAACGACGGCCCCACCGTAGGGACCGCCTCGGACACCGCCGCCCGCACGGGTCCGGGGATCAGAACGGCGGGTCGTCGTCGATGCTGCCCAGCCCCCCGCTGAACGCGCCGTCGCCGGTCAGGCCGACGAAGGCGTCGGGGGCGATCCCGCCGGTGGCGGCGTGCTCGCGCACCCGCTCCACCGCCTTCCTCGTGGCCGCCGAGCGCCGCGGCGCGGCGACGCTCGCGCGCGCCGGGCGGGCGGCGACGACCGGCCCGCCGCCGGCCAGGGCGGGCACGCCCGCCAGCACCGGCAGCCCCAGCGCCAGGCGGGCCCGGCTGATCCAGTGGTGGTTGTCGGTGCGGAACTGCTCGAAGTCGGTGTAGGCGGCCAGGAACACCGGCGCCTTGGTAAAGCTCAGCGGCGAGACGGGGCCGGTGACCATGAAGGGGTACACCTTCGGCTTGGTCGAGTCCGGCGGCGAGAACGCCCGGTACAGCTTCAGGTGCTCGGGGTCGTCCATCTGCTCGGCGACCTTGGCCAGGTCCGCGCCGCCCAGGCCGTAGCCCATGATGCGCACGGCCATCTGGTCCCAGCAGTCCGCGTTGATCGAGCGGGGCGACTGGCTGATGAGCGTCCAGCCGATGCCGAACTTGCGGGTGTCGCGGAAGTAGCCGGCCAGGTCCGCCGACAGGGCCTTGACCTCCTCGTCGGTGGCCAGGTGCAGCGGCGGGGCGTAGCGCCACGCCTCGTCGAAGACGACCATCGTGTTCAGCGTCTCGCCGAGGCGGAAGGCGGCCTCGGAGGCCTCCTTCAGCGTGCGGCACGCCTTGCGCAGGATCGCGGCCTTGATGGAGTCCTGGTCCAGCACGCGCAGCGCCTCCAGCGCGCCGGCCTGCTCGGGCCCGGCCAGCAGGCTGGAGACCCACGAGACCTGCCCGGAGGTGGACATGTCCAGCACCAGCAGCGGCGCCGGCGCACCGGCGCGCGCCTGCTTGTCGAAGACGTGCGAGATCGTCCCCCACATCGAGTGCCGCTTGCCGCCGCCGGGGTTGGCGGGGCTGAAGAGGTTGTGCAGCGGCTGGAACTGGCTGAAGACGTCGGCGAAGCGGTCGGCGTCGCCGAGGACCTCGAAGATGGCGTCGCGCAGGCGGTTCTGCCGCGTCTCGTCCACGTAGATCCGCCCCAGGACGGTGAAGTCGCTCAGCGCCTGCAGCAGCTCCCGCAGCAGCGTCGCGGAGTCCTCGGTGTCCCAGCCGGTGCGCTTGCGCAGCACCTTGACCAGCTCGTCGACGAACAGCCCGGCGGTCTCCGGCGCCATCTTGGTGATCTCACCGGTGAGCTTGGTCTTGGCCAGCAGCTCCCCGAACAGCGGCGCGTCCTTCTCCAGGCGCAGGTCCTCGCTGACGCGGCGCACCACGACCTCGCGGCCCAGCTCCGCCGCCCACGCCTGCAGCGAGAACGGGAACCCGGTCTCGGAGGAGAACTGCCCCTGCGGGTCGACCACGATGATGCCCTGGTCGGGGTTGCGCATCTGCCCGGCGAGGAAGTACGTGGAGAACGCCGTGTTGTGCGTGGGGATCATCGTCTCGCCGGCCAGGTAGAGGCGGCTGGGCGAGTCGACGGTGATGCAGCGCACCGGCACCGACGGCACGGGCTGGACGTCCACGACGTAGCGGTGCGACGTGCTGGCGGGGTTGTGCCGCGCGGTGCGGATCTCCTGCAGCGACCGCTTGCGCTCCAGGCGGAAGACGGGGTCCGCGGTGGTGAAGGCGACACGCCACACGGGGCCGTGGTCCACGCCGTCGAGCGTGGCGCGCTTCTCCACGACGGTGGGCCGGTACCCCAGGGAGGCGACCAGCTCGAAGACGTCGTCGATGAGAGCGCGGTTGGTGTTGTCGAAGTGCACCGTCCCCTGCGGTGCGACGGTGCCGTCGGTGTCCAGCAGCCCGGCCAGCAGCGCCCGCCGCTGGCGTTCCGAGGCCCGCAGGTACTCGCGGGGGATGCGCTTGACGGCGCTGCCACCGCTGCGGGGGTACGTCAGCAGCAGCCCGGCGGCGCGCAGCTGGGGCTGCAGGCCGCGGACGCCGTGCTGCAGCGGCTGGGCGTGCCGGGTGGTGATGTAGCCCTCGTCCTCGACGTGCAGCAGCACCTCGGGGTCGGCGGTCGTGATGCTGCCGCCGGAGGACTTGCCGTCACCCAGCCAGGCACCCAGCGTGTAGGGACCGATGGGCAGCGTGCGGTCGGACAGCGCGAGCGGTGCGGCGACGGGGACGGCGTGGTTCGCCTCACCGTTCTCCGTGCGCAGGGTGGCCCGGACCTGCTCGGTGGTGAGGACCCGGCCCACCGGGCGCTTGTGCCGCTGGTCCCCGACGAGCCGGTCGGCGTGGTCGGCGAGCGCCGTCAGCAGAGCGGCCTTGGGGTAGGCGGTCGCCGCGGCGGGCACTCGTCGCACCACGGTGCGCGCCTCGAGGTCGACGGTGAGGGGCACGCGCACGAGCGCGGTCGGCACACCGGTCGCTCGCAGCTTCTCGCGCAGGCTGGCGTTGCGGGTCGGGACGCCGATCAGCCGCGCCACGTCCGGCGCCGTCATCCACTCCGCGGCGTCCTCCGCGGCCTCGCGCAGTCGCGGCGCCAGCGACGGGTTGAACACGGGGCTGCTCGCCCGGCCGGTCTCGGCCATCCCTGCGAGCGCCAGCAGCACCTGCCGGCCGGCGTAGACGGGCAGGGTGCGCGTGCGCCGGTACTGCTGGGCGCTGTAGACGAACCGGCCGTCGCGGGTCTGCACGCCCAGGGGCCCGACGGCCCGGGCGAGGCTCGTCAACGCCGAGCTCCTGGTGTCCAGCCCCGACAGGGCCGCCACCTCGGACAGTGCGACGGTGTCCTGCTCACCGGCCCGGGCGGCCTCGGCGCGCAGCCGTGCGGTGACCTCGGGAGGTAGCAGCGGTCGCCGCTTCCTGCTCCTCTCCAGGCGGCGCGCTGCACCGGCGGAGCGGCGGACGGCGTCGTCCTCGGTGTACCAGAGGTGCTCGCCGTCGGCGACGATCGCGGAGCCGTCGGAGAAGGTGACGCGGTAGCAGTCCCTGCCGGTCATCACCTCGTGCGCCTTGACGACCCGCGTGGGCCGACCGTCCTCGTCGAAGACCGTGTCCCCGTCGCGCAGGTCGCCCATCCGGGTCCAGCCTGAAGGGGTCGGGACGGGGGTGTCGACGTCGAGGGCCTTGCCCGAGCCGGACATGCCGAACACACCGGCGTGGAAAGCGCCTCTGTCGCCGGAGAAGTCGCGGATCGACATGGGGATGCGCACGTCGCTCGTGCCGTGCAGGTGGCCGAGGTGGTGCAGGTCCTCCTCGCCGCTCATGAGCTCGTCGAGGACCTCGTTGGTGACGCGGCGCACGGCGGTGCCGGTGGGCGGGGACATCCGCAGCGACGGGCCGGCCTGCACCCACGGGACACCGGCACCACCGGGACCGGTGCGCTTGTAGCAGGCCTGCAGCTTGATGGCGGCGGCGCGCACGTCGCCGCTGTCGCCGGACATGCCGGGGATGTGGCCCTTGGTCTTGACCACTCCGCGCAGCAGCGGCTGGGAGTGCCACTGGTTGAGGGTGGTGACCTCGGTGACGGTGCCGAGCGCGAGCTCCTCACCGCCGGCGGAGGGCTGGGTGAGCAGCAGCATGGACCCCACGAGGGGTTCGTGGATCGCCGTGTCCAGCAGGTCGAGGGTGACCTCGTAGTTGGAGGAGGGGGTGCCGACGACGGCGACCTGCTCGGCGGTCTCGATCGGGTCCACTCAGCGGCTCCTTCTGCTCGTGCTCGTGCTCGTCGCGTCGTGCTGCTCGTCCCGGTGCCCGTCCCGCTGCTCGCGCGCGGCGGTCACCGGCGCTCCCCGGTGCCCCCGGCGCGCGGCGCGCGCCCACCACCGCCACCGCCACCACCCGCGGTGCGGTAGGAGCGCGCCAGCAGGGTGAGGTAGTCGTCGCTGCCGGGCGGCAGCATCGCGATCATGGACTGGTTGAGGGCCTCGGCGCCCACGGAGACGCTCTTGGCCGCCAGGTCCACCGCGTACTGCGCGAAGGGCTCCTGCAGGTGCGGGCCCGGGGTCTCCGCGGACAGCAGCCCGGCCAGGCGCTGCGCCTCCGCCAGCGCCGTCGACGAGGTGCCGGAGGTGGTGTCCGGCAGGGGTTCGGACACGCGCAGCTCCACCTTCAGCACCGTGTCGCTCGTGGCGGGCTTGACGTAGGTGACCAGCAGCAGCGCCTCCTGCGCGGCCTCGCGCAGCGGCGCGATCGCCCCGTTGAGCCGGCCCGCGGCGCGGTGCACCGCCGCGGAGGCGTCGTCGCGGGCGGTGAAGTGCATCCCGGCGACCTCGTCGGCCGGGCGCGGGCGCAGCATCTCCCCCGGCTGCAGCACCTGGGCGGCCAGGAAGCGGTCCCCGCCGGGCAGGTCCAGGTCGTAGCGGGCGCGGTACAGCTGCGCGAAGGCGTGGGCGGAGTCGGCCTTGGGCAGCGCGACCACCTCCCCGGGGTGGGCGCGCCGGTCGGGGTCGGCCAGCGAGGCCAGCGCCGCGACGACCTCGTCGTCCACCAGCTCCGCGGCGGCGTCGGCGACCGCGCTGGAGCGGGCGGCCAGCGCCGTGGACAGGGCGATGACCGGGGTGCCGTGGGAGCCGTCGAGGATGCGCAGGTCGTGGGAGAGGTCGGCGAGCAGGCGCAGCTCGAGGGCGGCCATGGCCGCCGACAGCAGGCGGTCGTTCTCGGACTCGTGCTCGCGCACGTGCGCCCAGTGGTGCTGGGACAGCTCGTGGCCTCCGGTGCTCGTCATGCCCTCGGCGGCGACCGCGACGGCGACCATGAGGTCGGCGGCGTACAGGTGCTCGCGCACGCTGCCGCCGTCGACGGCGGCGATGCTGTGCCGCGGCACCAGGGCGGCCGCGTGGTGCGGGAAGGGCAGGACCTGCCCCTCGGCCAGCAGGCGCGGGCGCGGCGCGCGGGGCGGGGCGGGGGGCCGCGGCCGCGGGCCGGCCGGCGGCGGCGGGCGGGCCGCGGCCGCGCCCCGGCGCCCGCCCCCCACACCCAA
>NZ_JBJLSF010000076.1:0-24192 GCF_050871885.1 Kineococcus aridisoli
CCGAGGTGATCGCGCGCATCGACGCCTTGCAGTCCACGATCGCGGCGGCGGTGGAGCAGCAGAGCGCGACCACCAGCGAGATGGTGCGCAACGTCACCGAGGTCTCCACCGGTAGCCAGGAGATCGCCTCCAACATCTCCGGGATCGCCGCTTCGGCCGATCAGACGACGGCGGGGGCCACGCACACCGCGTCCACGGCGGGTGAGGTCTCGCGCACGGCGGCGGAGTTGAAGGAGCTGGTGGGCACCTTCACCCTGCCCCGCACCTGAGACCGCCCCTGACGGCCGGTGCTCCCGCGCACTGCGCTGGGACCACCGGCCGTCAGGTGTTCCGGGGTGCGTCGAGGACGACGCGTCAGCGGCCGCAGCGCTGCGCCACCGGCCGCAGCAGGTCCAGGTAGGCGCGCACCTCCGCCGGCTGGGGGTGGACGGCGATGTCGCCGTGGCCGCCGGCGACCCTCCAGGAGAGCGCCACCTCGGGCACGCGCACGCCGTGCCGACGCAGGTCGCGCACGGCCTGCTCGCTCAACCACCCACCCGGTGGGACGGCCAGCGCCAGGCGCCGCGCCTCCTCGTCCAGGTTGAACCACCACTGATCGAGCGCTTCGTCGTGTGTCACGCTCCACGACGTCGGCGCGCAGCGGGTGGTCACGGATCGGCCGATCAGGCGTTCATCGCCCGGGGCAACCAGCAGCCGAGCCCGGCTCGTCCCCTGCGGGAACCGCCCCGGCCCTCGGCGGTGGACCCGCTGCGGTGCAGCTCACCGGCTCACCACGAGCACCCACCACCGGCCGGCCACCGAGCTCATCGCCCAACGCGCCGAGGACGCCGTCCTCAGCGCGCGACCATGCCGGCCGACAGGTCGATGTCGGCGCCGCAGAGGCCGGGCATGCACAGCACCGCCACCGTGGCCGCGGCCACCTCCTCCGCGGTGACCATGCGCCGCAGCGCGGCACGGGCGACGAACTGCTGCTCCGCCTGCGCAGGGCTCGTGCCGGTGCGCTGGGCCTCGCGGGCGAAGTTGCGCTCCATGCGCGGTCCGGCGACGGGGCCGGGAGAGACGGAGTTCACCATGACGCCCGCCGGGCCGACCTCGTGGGCCAGCGTGGTCGTCAGGCCCAGCACCGCCATCTTGGAGGCGGTGTAGGGAGTGCGCCCGGGCAGCGGACGCTTGCCGCTGACGGAGGCGATGTTCACCACGTCGCCGCACCCGCGCTCCAGCATCGGCGGCAGGAAGGCCCGGCACACCAGGTAGGTGCCGCGCACGTTGACGGCGAACACCTCGTCCCACTCGTGCGGCTGGACGTCGGCGAGGTCGGCGACCGGGCCGGCGATGCCGGCGTTGTTGACCACGATGGAGATCTCCTCGCCGGCCAGACCGCCGGCGAGGGCGTCCACCGAGGCGGGGTCGGCGACGTCGCACGTCGCGACCCGGGCGGCCGGCCCGACGAGCTCGGCGGTCTCCCGCAGCGGCTCCTCGCGGCGGCCGACGAGCACGACGCGGGCGCCGTGCCCGGCCAGGGCGAGCGCGATGGCCCGCCCCAGCCCGTTGCCGGCTCCGGTCACCAGGGCGGTGCGGCCGCCGACGACCTCGTCGGCGGACCTCACGCCGCGCTCACGAGGCCGTCGGCGAGGAGCCGGCGCGCTCGAGGGAGCGCACGTCGACCTCGTCCAGCTCCAGGTGGCGCCGGTCCGGGGCGAAGGAGACCGCGACGATCGCCACCAGCGTGCAGGCGATGGCGAAGACGACGACCGGCCACAGGCTGCCGCCGGCCCACAGCACCAGCGCGGCGGCCAGCGCGGGGGCGAAGCTGGCCAGCAGGATCGAGGCCATCTGGTAGCCGATGGAGATGCCGGAGTAGCGCACGGCGGTGGGGAACATCTCGCAGTACAGGGCGGGCAGGGGTGCGTAGACCATCGCGTGCCCGAGCGCCATGAAGATGACGACGCCGAGGGTGATCGCCCACAGCTGTCCCGTCTGCACCAGCGCGAAGACCGGCCAGGTGGTGACCACGATGATGCCCGCACCGATGAGGAACGTCCTGGGCCGCCCGATGCGGTCCGAGAGCCTGCCGAAGACGGGGATGAGCGCGATGTTCGCAGCCGCGCCGACCATCGAGGCCGTGAGCCCGTAGCTGCGCGGCGCACCGAGGTTCGTCGTGACGTAGGACAGGATGAAGGTGGTGAACAGGTAGTAGTTCCCGGCCTCGGCGAACCGCCCGAAGATCGCGATGAGCAGCGGCCGCTTGTGCTCGCGGACCAGCACGACGGCGGGCGCCTTGCGCTGCTCCATCTCCGCGTCCATCTTCGCCTTCTCCGCCAGGAACGCCGGGCTCTCGCTGGCGCGCAGGCGGATGTAGAGGCCGACGACGGCCAGGACGATCGCCAGCAGGAACGGCAGCCGCCAGCCCCACGTCTCGAAGGCGTCCCCGGAGATCCAGGCCGACAGCGACACCGCGGCGGTCCCCAGGAGCAGACCGGCGGAGACGCCGATCTGCGGCCAGGAGCCGAAGTAGCCGCGGCGGCGGCGGGGCGCGTTCTCCACCGCGATGATCGCGGCGCCGCCCCACTCACCGCCGACGGCGAAGCCCTGCGCCAGGCGCAGCACGCACAGCAGCAGCGGCGCCGCCACCCCGATCTGCGCGTAGGTCGGCATCAGGCCGATCGCGGCGGTGGCGACGGTCATCACCGAGAAGGTGAGGATGAGCGTCGACTTGCGCCCGATGCGGTCGCCGAGGTGGCCGGCGATGACGGCCCCCAGCGGGCGGGCCAGGAACCCGACGCCGAAGGAGGCCAGGGAGACGACCTGCCCGACCCCGTCGGAGAGGTTGGGGAAGAACAGGCCGCCGAACACCAGCGCGGCCGCAGTTCCGTAGATCGTGTACTCGTACCACTCGACGATCGCGCCGATGGTCCCGGACTGCAGGGACCGGCGGCGCAACTGCTCGGGGGTGGGGGCGGTCTTCTCCATCGCGGGATCTCCGTCGATCGGTGGCGGGAGGGGAGGGCGGAGGGGGCTGCTCAGGCGGAGGCGCCCTGGAAGTGCTCGCTCCAGGACAGCGGGGCACCCGCGTACTTGGCGGCGCGCACGTCACCGGAGCGCGCGTGGCCCTCGAACAGCTCCACGCGCGCGGCCCGCCCGCACAGGGTTCCCAGCCGGGCCGAGGCGCCCTGGTCGCGCACCTCCTGGTAGGTGACGGTGCGCAGGTACTTGCCGACCCACAGACCACCGGTGTAGCGGGCGGCGCCCCGGGTGGGCAGGACGTGGTTGGTGCCGATCACCTTGTCGCCGTAGGAGACGCAGGTGCCCTCACCGAGGAACAGGGCGCCGTAGGCGTGCATCTTCTCCAGCGCCAGGCGCGGCTGCGCGGTGAGCACCTGCACGTGCTCGAACGCGAAGGAGTCGGCGATGCGCCAGGCCTCGTCGAGGTCGTCGGCCACGATGACCTGACCGTGGTCGCGCCAGGCCGGCCCGGCGATGTCGCCGGTGGGCATGCCGGGCAGGATCTGCTCGACGTGCTCCAGCACCCGGCGGCCGACCTCTTCGCTCGTGGTGACCAGCACAGCCGGGGACTCCGGACCGTGCTCGGCCTGCGAGAGCAGGTCGACGGCCACGACGAACGGGTCGGCGCTCTCGTCGGCCACGACGAGGATCTCGGTGGGGCCGGCGAACAGGTCGATGCCGACCTCGCCGAACAGCTGCCGCTTGGCCTCGGCGACGTAGGCGTTGCCCGGCCCGGCCAGCATGTCCACCCGCGCCATGCTCTCGGTGCCGACGGCCATGGCGGCCACGGCCTGCACGCCGCCCAGGACGTGGATCTCGTCGGCGCCGGCCAGGTGCATCGCGGCGATCGTGGCGGCGGGGACCTCACCGCGGATCGGCGGCGTGCAGGCCACCACGCGCGGGACCCCGGCGACCTTGGCCGTGATGATGGTCATGTGGGCCGAGGCGGTCAGCGGGTAGCGGCCGCCCGGCACGTAGGCGCCGACGGCCGCGACGGGCAGGTGCTTGTGGCCCAGGAACACCCCGGGTTCGGTCTCGACCTCGATCTCGCCCATGGACGCCAGCTGCGCCTCGGCGAAGCGGCGCACGTTGGCCTGCACGGTGGTGATGTCGTCGACGACCTGCTGCGGCAGGCTCGCCACGATCTCGCGCACCTGCTCCTCGTCCAGGCGGAAGGAGGCCGGCTCCCACCGGTCGAAGCGGGCGGACAGCTCGCGCACCGCCGCGTCGCCGCGGGTGCGCACGTCGTCGACGATCCCGCGCACGGTCTGCGCGATCGTCTCGTCGCCGGCGAACGAGGTGGAGCTCGAGGAGGCGGTCTTCAGGGTGCGGGACATGTCAGCTCCGGGTGCGTGACGTCGGTGTCTCGGTCGGGTGCTCGAGGGAGTGCTCGCGGGGGGTGCTCACGGGGCGGTCGCGAGGGGCGACCGCGGTCCGCCACCGCGGTGGAGACGGTGTTGGATACGTATCCAACACCCGACGACCGTAGAGCCGGGCACCGCCTCCGTCAACCCGTCGGCGCACCCCGGTCGGTGACCTGCCCGCACGCGGCGGTCGTGCTGCGCCGGACCAGCTCCACCGGCAGCACCTCGTGGCGCAGCGGCGCCTGCGGGTCCTGCAGCCGTTCCAGCAGCAGCCGGGCGGCGACCTCGGCGATGCGGGCCAGCGGCTGGCGCACCGTCGTCAGCGCGATGCGCTCCCAGGAGGAGGTGGGCACGTCGTCGCAGCCGACCACGCTGAGCTCGCCGGGCACGTCGACGCCCTCGGCGGCCGCGGCGTTCAGCGCCGCGTGCGCCATCACGTCGTTGTGGCAGAACAGCGCGCTCGGGCGGCGGGGACCGGCCAGCAGCTCGCGCACCGCCGCGTAGCTGGTGGCGTAGTCGTAGCCGCCCTGCACGCTGACCAGCTCCGCCCGCGGTGCGCGCTCGGCCAGCCGTGCCCGGAACCCGGCCGCGCGCTGCTCGGCGGTGCTGGCCTGCGCCGTCCCGCACAGCATCCCCAGGCGGCGGTGCCCCAGGTCCAGCAGGTGGTCGGCCGCCAGCCGGGCGGCACCGGCGTTGTCGGCCTCGACCTGGTCCCCGGGGAACCCCTCGATGGTCCGGTGGCACAGCACGACCGGGATGCCGTGCTCGCTGACCGGCCAGGCCAGCGGGTCCTCGCGCACGGCGGAGGTGAACACCACTCCGTCGACGCGCTCGCGGCGCAGCATCGCCAGGCTCTCCGGCGCGGTCGCCACGTCGCTGAGCAGCAGCAGCCGCAGGCCCTGCTCGTGCAGCACCTGCTCCACCGCCCGCACCATGACCGGGTAGAACGGGTTCGTCAGGTCCCGGATGACGACCCCGACCAGACCGGTGCGGGCGGCGACCAGCGAGCGGGCCGCCAGGTTCGGCTGGAAGTCGTGCTTGGCCAGCACCTCCAGCACCCGGCGGCGGGTGTCCGGGGCCACGCTGCCGCCGTTGAGGACGCGCGAGACCGTCGACTGCGCCACTCCCGCCTCCCGGGCGATCTGGACGCTGGAGACGGACGGTCGCCGGGTCATGCTCAGCCGAGCCCCGGGACGACGAGCTGGCGCACGGCGAGGCCGTCGGCGAGCGTGTCCATCGCCTCGTCGAGGTCTTCCAGGCCGATGGTGGCCGAGACCAGCTGCTCGACCGGCAGCCGCCCCTGCCGCCACAGGCCCACGTAGGTCGGGACGTCGCGCGACGGCACCGCCGAGCCCAGGTAGCTGCCCACGATCGTGCGCGCCTCGGCCGTCAGCCCCAGCGGCGCGATCTGCGCGCGGGCGTCCGGAGCGGGCAGCCCGACCGTCACCGTGGTGCCGCCGGGCGCCGTCAGCTGCACCGCCGTCTCGAAGGCGCGCGCGTTGCCCGCCGCCTCCACCACGACCGGCGCCCGCAGCCCCTCCTCCAGCGCCTGCTGCGGGGTCAGGGCACGCGAGGCGCCGGCGGCACGGGCCGCGGTCAGCTTGGCCGGCACCGTGTCGACGCCGACCACGCGGCCCGTGCCCAGCGAGGCCGCGGTCATGACCGCGGCCATGCCCACCCCGCCCAGGCCCACCACGACCACGTCCTCCCCCTGCCGGGGACGGCCCGCGTTGAGCACCGCCCCTCCCCCGGTGAGCACCGCGCACCCCAGCAGCGCGGCCACCGCCGGCGGCACGTCCGCGTCGACGGGCACGATGGATCGGCGGTCCACCACGGCGTGGGTGGCGAAGGCGGAGATGCCCAGGTGGTGCTTGACGGGCTGCCCGTCGCGGCGCAGCCGCGAACCCCCGCCCAGCAGCTCGCCGGCCGCGTTCGCCGCGCTCCCCGGCAGGCACGGCAGCTTGCCCTCGGTGCGGCACCCCGCGCACCGCCCGCAGCGCGGCAGGAACGTCATGACGACCCGCTGCCCGGGCTGGACGTCCTCGACCCCGGCGCCGAGGGACTCGACGGTCCCGGCGGCCTCGTGCCCCAGCAGCATCGGCACCGGACGCACCCGGTTGCCGTCGACGACCGACAGGTCCGAGTGGCACACGCCGGCCGCCTCGATGCGCACCAGCACCTCCCCGGGGCCGGGCGGGTCCAGCTCGAGCTCGCAGATCGTCAGCGGTCGCGAACGGGCGAACGGACGCGCCCGCCCGACCTCCTCCAGCACCGCCCCGCGGATCCGCAGCGCCTGTCCCACCGCTCCTCCTCCTGGCCCGCGCTCGGCCGGTGCCGGGACGCGGACCGTGCCAGCGTAGACGGCTCGCCACCTACGATGACCGCCGTGAACAGCAGCAGGCGCGCCGCCCGCAGCGAGCGGGAGGTCCGCGCGGTCCAGCGCGCCGCGCGCGTCCTGGACCGCCCGGTCACCACCGCCACCCTGCGCCAGCGCCTGGACGCGCTCGCCGACGCCGCCGCGGCCGCCGGTGACCTCGGCGTCGACCTCGACGCCCCCGCCGACCTCTACGGCGACGGCGTCGTCACCCACCTCGAGCACCGCGTCGCCGCGCTCCTCGGCACCGAGGACGCCGCCTTCTTCCCCTCCGGGACCATGGCCCAGCAGGCCGCCCTCCGCTGCTGGGCGCACGGCGCAGGACACGGCGCAGGACAGGACCACGGGCGCGGAACCGTTGCGCTGCACGCCCTCTCCCACCTCGTGCTGCACGAGTCCGACGCCCTCACCCGCCTCGCGGGCCTGAGCACCGTCCCCGTCACCACCAGGCCCCGCCCCACCAGCGCCGACGACGTGCGGTCCCTGCCCGAGCCGGCCGGGACCCTCGCGCTCGAGCTCCCCCTGCGCGACGCCGGTTTCCTGCTCCCCTCCTGGGACGAGCTGGTCGAGGTCACCGACGCGGCCCGCGGACGCGGCATGCGCGTCCACCTCGACGGCGCCCGCCTGTGGGAGACCACCACCCACCTCGGCCACCCCCTCGACCAGATCGCCGGCCTCGCCGACAGCGTCTACGTCTCCTTCTACAAGTCCCTGCGCGGACTGTCCGGAGCCGCGCTGGCAGGGCCCGCCGACTTCGTCGAACGAGCCCGGCTGGAACGCCACCGCTACGGCGGCAACCTCTTCCAGCAGCACCCCGCAGCCCTCACCGCCCTGCACGGCCTCGAGCGCGAGCTGCCCCGCCTCCCGGAGTGCACCGCCCACGCACGGCTGGTCGCCGACGCCCTCGCCCGGGAACTCGCCGCCGCAGGCGTGGCCTGGTCCGCGGTCCACCCCGCCACCCCGCACACCCACCAGTTCCAGGTGTGGCTGCCCCACCCCGCCGCCACCCTGGCCGAAGCCGCCACCCGGCACGCCGAGCAGAGCGGCACCGCCCTGTTCACGGGCACCTGGCGCGAACCCGGCCTCCCCCCGGGCCTGGCCTGCACCGAGGTCACCGTCGGGCCGGCAGGGCTCTCCTGGAGCGCCGAGGACGTCCGCACCGCACTGCGCGGGTTCCTCGACGCCGTGGCGACCACCACCGCCACCACGCGCTGACCGCGCACCGGCAGGCGCGCGGGACCACCGTGCCCCCTACCGTGACCACCACCATGGGGAAGCGAGCACCGCACGAGCAGCACGGGTCAGGGCGGTGGAGCCCGCCGAACGGCCGGGACCGGCGACGACCCCTCGTGGCAGCGGGAGCGGCGCTCATCGCCGTGAGCTACGGCGTGGTCCGCTTCGGGTACGGGTTGCACCTGCCCCGCCTGGCGGCCGAGTTCTCCCTGACCCCCGGCGTGTCCGGCACCATCGCCTCGGGCAGCTTCCTCGCCTACTGCGCGACGGCCCTCGCGGCCCGGACCGTCCTGCGGCGCCGGGGAGCCCGCACGGTGCTCTGGCTGGCCGCCGCGCTGGCGGCGGCCGGTGCGCTGGTGGTCGCGGCGGCCGGGAGCGCGGTGGTGCTGGCCGTGGGCGTCCTGGTCGCGGGCAGCGCCGCGGGCGCGGCGTCACCGGCGCTGGTCGTCGCGGTGGAGGCGACGGTGCCGGCGCGCTCCGCGCGGCGCGCCCAGGCCGTGGTCAACGCGGGCACCGGAGCCGGCGTGGTCGTCGTCGGGCTCGCGGCGCTCCTGGCCCCCTCGACGTGGCGCCCGGTGTGGGCGCTGGCCGCGGTGGCGGCCGTGCTGACGGCGGCCGCGGTCGACCGCCTCACCGCGTGGCCGGTGCGCGGGGGCGGTGCGACCCGCGCCGGTCCTCCACCGCCGGCCGGTCCTCGGCCGGTGGCAGGTCCTCCCCCGGCGGCGTCCACGCGTCGCTGCTGCGTCCGGTGCTGGCCGCGGGGCTCGCCGGGGCCGGCAGCGCGGCGGTGTGGACGTTCGGGCGGGACCTGCTCACCAGCACCGGCGGCCTGTCGGGGACGGTCACCGCGGTCGTGTGGGTCGTGCTCGGTGCCGCAGGCGTCCTGGGTGCCCTCAGCGGTGACGCCGTGCGCGTCCTCGGACCCCGCGGCGCCTGGGTGGTGTTCGCCGGCACGACCGCGGTGAGCACCGCGGTCCTCGCCCTCGGCAGCGCCAGCGCGCTGCTGGCCGCGCTCGCCGCCGCCGCCTTCGGCGGCGCGTACACCGCGGCCAGCGGAGTCCTCATCGCCTGGGCCGCCGCGCTGGGGCCCGACCCGGCGGGGGCGACGACGGCCACGCTGTTCGTCGCCCTCACCGCGGGGCAGGCGCTCGGGTCGGTCCTCACCGGGCTGCTCACCGGCCCTCTGGGGCCGACGGGCGCCTTCCTCGCGTGCGCGACGCTGCTGGCCGCGGGGGCGGGGGTCCTGCCGCGCCGCAGCTCGCTCGAGACGACGCGGTGAGCGCGCCGCGGTGCCGCGCGGGGGCCCGCCCGCCGCGTCCGGGCCCGAGCAGTCCCCGCTCGTAGCCGGTGGCGACGGCGGCGGCACGGTCGCCGACGCCGAGCTTGTCGTAGACGTGCTGGCAGCCCTCGAACCTCGATCACCGGCACCACCCCCGTCGTCGTGGACCCGCTGACGTCCCGGGACTGGCCCCGAGCAGCGGGCAGGGGGATCGCCCGACCGGTGGGGACGGGGCTCGTCGAGGACGACCCGGGGGGGAGTCGACCACCTGGTGGACCCCCCTCGGCCGCGAGGGGTGCGTCACCGCCCGCCGCGGGCCGTCCTGCGCTCAGGAGCCCTCCTCGCGCAGGCCGGCGAAGAAGGCGCGGACGTCGTCGGCGAGCACGTCGGGGACCTCGAGGCAGGCGTAGTGGCCGCCGCGCTCGAAGGTGCTCCAGCGGCGGATGTCGCTGTTGTCGCGCTCGGCGAAGGTGCGGATGCTCTGGAAGTCGTCGGCGAAGACGGCCACCCCGGTGGGTGAGCCGTTGACCGCGGAGCCCGCCTCGGCCCGGGCGTCCTCCAGGTAGCTGCGGCTCATGCCGGCCGCGGCGTTGGTGAACCAGGCGATGCTCACGGCGGTGAGCACCCGGTCCAGCGGTACCAGGCTCGTGCCGTTCCCGAAGGACTCGAACAGCTCGCTGTAGGCCAGGAGCGCGGCCGGGGAGTCCGAGAGGCCGACCGCGACGGTCTGCGGTCGGGAGGCGTTCATGGCGTTGTAGCCGCCGACGGACTGGAACCACTGCGCGTGGGCGAGGGCGGCGAAGTCCTCGGGCCCCAGGTGCTCCATCTCCGCGGGGTCGCCGGAGGGGAAGGAGAACAGCTGCAGCACGTGCAGGCCCAGGAAGCCCTCGGGTGCCATGACGCCGAGCTCGCGGGCGAGCACCGCCCCGCGGTCGCTGCCGTGCACGCCGTAGCCCTCGTACCCCAACCGTCGCATCAGCGTGTCGTAGGCCCGCGCCGTGCGGGCGGTGCTCCAGCCCGCCTGCGTGACCGGCTGGCTGAAGCCGTACCCGGGAGCGTCGGGCACCACCACGGAGAACGCGTCCTGCGCGCGGCCTCCGTGCGCCACCGGGTCGGTCAACGGGCCGATGAGGTCCACGAACTCCGCGCTCGAGCCCGGGTAGGAGTGCGCCAGCAGCAGCGGCGTCGCCCCGGGGTGCGGGGACTGGACGTGCACGAAGTGCAGGAGCTGACCGTCGACCTCGGTGCGGAAGCGCGGCAGGTCGTTGAGGCGCTCCTCCTGCTCGCGCCAGTCGTAGCGCTCGAGCCAGTGCTCGATGCCCGCGGCGAGGTAGGAGTTCGGGGTGCCGTAGTCCCACGAGTCGCCCGGGGCCGGCTGCGGCAGCCGGGTGCGGGTGAGCCGCTCGCGCAGGTCCTCGAGGTCGGCCTGCGCCACCTCGATGCGGAACGGGTGGACGGACTGGCTGCTGGGTGCGCTCATGGCAGCGACGCTAGGGTCCTTACCGGCGAGATCCCTGCCTGTATCGGCGGGGTCCCGACGATCGCCCGTCCCGCTGCCGGCGGAGGAGTCCCGCGTGGTCACGACGTCCAGCCGGCTGCTGAGCCTGCTGGGGCTGCTGCAGTCCCGTCCCCTGTGGAGCGGTCCGGAACTGGCCGAGCGGCTCGGCGTCTCGGTGCGCACCGTCCGCGACGACGTGGCCAGGCTGCGCGACCTGGACTACCCGGTGGAGGCGCTCAGGGGCGCCGCGGGCGGCTACCGGCTGGGGCCCGGCGGTCGGCTGCCGCCGCTGCTGCTCGACGACGAGGAAGCGGTCGCGGTCGCCGTCGGCCTGCGCAGCGCGCAGGGGCTGGTGGGCATCGAGGACAGCCGCGCTCGGGTCCTGGTCAAGCTCGAGCAGGTCCTGCCGAGCCGGCTGCGCGACACGGTCGCCGCGCTGGAGGCGGCCGTGGAGCGCGCTCGGGAGGACACGAGCACCGATGCCGCCGACCCCGACGTCGATCCCGACGTGCTGCGCGAGGTCGCCGGCGCGATCCGGCGCCACCACTGGCTGCGCTTCACCTACAGGGGCGAACCGGCGCTGGTGGAGCCGTACCGGCTGCTCGCGTGGCAGCGGCGCTGGTACCTGGTGGGCCGCGACCCGCAGCGGGGGGCCTGGCAGGCGCTCCGGGTGGACTGGATGGTCCTGAGCCACCCGACCGGACGCCGGTTCGAGCCGCAGCAGGTGCCCGGCGGCGACTGGAGCGCTTTCACGGTGCGCGAGGTCGCCTCCAGCGGGTGGGCCGTGCACGCACGGCTGCGCGTGCGGGCACCCGCCGCTCAGGTCCTCGAGCGGATCAACCCCGCGGTCGGGGTCGTCGAGGCGCTCGACGACGGCTCCTGCGTGCTCATCACGGGCGCGGACTCCCTCGCCACGGTCGCGGTGTACGCGGGGATGCTCGGCGTCGACTTCACCGTCGACAGCCCACCGGAACTCGTCACCGAGCTCGCCCGGCTGGCCGTGGTGTACACCTCGGCGGTCCGGGGCAGCAGCGCGGGCGCCGGGAGGTGACCTCAAGGTCGGGCGCGCTCGTGCCGATCAGGGCCGGAGTGATGCCCTCGACGACCCCGGCCCGCCGTCCCCAGCAGGACGGACGGCAGCTCGAGGCGCTGCGGCTGGCCGACCTGCGCGAGTACGAGGTGCTCGACGCCCCGGCCGATGTCGAACTCGACGACGTCGTGCGTGCCGCGGCGGTGGTGACCGGACTGCCCAACGCCACGCTGAACCTCATCGACGAGCACCGGCAGTGCCAGCTGACCACCGTCGGCTTCGACGGCGCCGACTCCGCGCGCGAGGACTCCATGTGCGCGCTGCACTTCACCGCAGGTGAGGTCGTGCACGTGCCTGACGCCACCCTGGACGAGCGCTTCCGGACCAACCCGTGGGTCGACGGCCGTCTGGCCCGGGTGCGCCTGTACGCCTCCGCTCCGCTGATCAGCCCAGCCGGTCACGCCCTCGGCAGCCTGTGCGTCTTCGACACCGGGCCCGGGGAGCTCACCGCCGCGCAGCTGAGCGGGTTGCAGGGGCTGGCGCGGGTGGTGGTGGCCCTCTTCGAGCGCCGCCGCCAGGCCCGGCTGGCGCAGCGCTACGCCGAGGAGGCGGACCGGCGCGCCGAAGAGGCCCGTCGGCACCTCGTGCAGGCCCAGCGCCTGGCCGCGCGCGATGCGGAACTGCGCCTGGTGCTGGCGGCCACCAGCGACGCCTTCCTCGCCGTCGACGAGGAGCAGCGCATCACCTCCTGGAACGCGGCCGCCGAGAGCATGCTCGGCTGGTCGGCGCAGGAAGCCCTGGGCCGCACCCTGGCCGAGACGATCCTGCCGCCGGGCGCGGCCGCGGCTCACGACGCCGGTTTCGAGCGCTTCCTGCGCACCGGCACCCAGACCCTGGGCGCCGGGGTGGAGGTCCCCGCCCGCCGCCGCGACGGCGCCGCTCTCGTCGTGGAGCTGACCCTCACCCCGATCGAGGTGGAGGGCGAGCGCCGCATCTATGCCGCGCTGCGCGACGTCACCGAACGCCGCCGCCTGGAGCAGCAGGCCCGCTCGCTGGCCGGCATCGTCGCCGGGGCGCGCGATGCCATCGTCTCCGTCGACCTGGGCGGGCGCGTCACCTCCTGGAACGCCGCCGCCGAGCGGCTGTACGGCTACAGCGCCGAGCAGGTGGTCGGCGGCGACCTGCACCCCATCGCCGACGCCGGTGACGTGACGCGGTTGGCCGGCTGGCTCGGCCGGGCCGCTGCCGGGCGACGCGTCGCCTCCACCGCTCCGGCCGACGCGCTCGGGCGCCACCGCGACGGGCACGCGCTGCACGTCTCGATCACCGTCTCGCCCGTGCTGGACGCCGCCGGGGTGGTCGTGGGAGCTGCGATCACCGCCCGCGACATCGCCGAACGCCGCCGTGCGGAGGCGGCGTTGCGCGAGGCCGAGCAGCGCTTCGCGCTGGCCTTCACCCACGCCCCCACCGGGGTGCTGATCACCGCCCTGACCGGCGAGCGGGCGGGTCGCTTCCTCAGCGCCAACCCCGCCGCCTGCTCGATGCTCGGCCACTCCCCCGAGGCGCTGCAGCAGCTGACTTCCGCCGACATCACCCACCCCGAGGACCTGCCCGAGGCCCGGCTGCACCTGCAGCGGCTCCTGGACGGGGCCAGTGCCAGCGTGCACTTCGAGAAGCGCTACGTGCGCGCCGACGGCCGCACGCTGTGGGGAGCGGTGGACATCGCGGTGGTCCACGGCGCCGACGGTCAGCCGCTGTACTCCATCACCCACGTCGAGGACGTCACCGGTCAGCGCGCCGACCGCCGGCGGCTGGCCGAGTCCGAGCAGCGCTTCCGCACCGCCTTCGACACCGCTCCGGTCGGGATGATGATCGTCGGGCTCGGCGAGGACGACGCCGCGCGGATCCTGCAGGTCAACTCCACCCTGTGCACCTTCACCGGCCTGAGCGCCGACGAGCTGCTGACCCGCGAGGTGCACGACCTGGTGCACCCCGAGGAGCGCGTCGACAGCCTGCTGGGCTTCGCCCCCTTCCTGCTGGGCGAGCTCAGCCACGGGCAGGTGGAGCAGCGCTACCGCCACGCCGACGGCAGCACCCGCTGGGGGCTGCTGACCGCCACCGTCATGAGCACCGCCACGGCGAGCGGCGAGGAGGGTGAGCCGCAGCTGCTGTGCCTGATCGAGGACGTCACCGCCCGCAAGGCCGCCGAGGAGGCGCTGCGCCACCAGGCGCTGCACGACGCGCTCACCGGGCTGCCCAACCGCACCCTGCTGCACGACCGCCTCGAGCACGCCCTGGCCGCCGCCGGGCGCAGCGGCACGGGCGTGGGGGTCTTCTTCGCGGACCTGGACGGCTTCAAGGCCGTCAACGACAGCGCCGGGCACGCCGCCGGGGACGAGCTGCTGCGCGAGGTCGCCGCCCGCTTCAGCGCCTGCCTGCGCCCGGGCGACACCCTGGCGCGCCTGGGCGGGGACGAGTTCGCCGTCGTCTGCCCCGAGATCACCGAGGCCGCCGACCTGCAGGTCGTCGCCCGGCGCCTGCTGGCGTCGCTGCGCGAGCCGGTCACCGTGGCCGCCGGCACCTTCACCGTCGGGGTGAGCGTCGGCACCCACCTGGCGACCCCGGCCGGGGCGGGCAGCGGCGCCGAGGACGCGTGGAGCGCGGCCGAACACGCGCTGGCGCAGGCCGACAGCGCGATGTACGAGGTCAAGCGCGCCGGCAAGTACCGCGCCCACACCCGCGACCGGGACCACGACGGCGCGGAGGCCTCCGGCAGCCGCGCAGCGCGGCTGCTGCCCCAGCTGCGCAGCGCCCTGGAGCGCGACGAGCTCGTCCTGCACGGGCAGCCGGTGGTGGACCTGGCCACCGGGCGCGTGGTGGCCGTGCAGACCCTGCTGCGCTGGCAGCACCCCACCCGCGGGCTGCTCCCCCCGGCGGAGTTCCTCGACGTCGCAGAGGCCGGCCCGCTGATGCCGGCCCTGGGCCGGTGGGTGCTGGAGGAGTCCTGCCGGATGGCCGCCCGCTGGAGCGAGGCCCTCGGCCCGGCAGCCCCGGCGGTGCACGTCAACGTCTCCGGCCGTCAGCTGGGAGCGGGGACCTTCGGCGCCGACGTGCGCAGCGCGCTGGCCGAGCACGGACTGCCCGCGCACCGGCTGGTGCTGGAGCTGTCCGAGACGCACGTGCCGCGCCTCACCCGCTCGCTGCTGGCGGACCTGCAGCGGCTGCGCGAGGAGGGGGTGCGCATCGCCATCGACGGCCTGGGCACCGGCTGCTCCAGCCTGGCGCAGCTGACGGAGCTGCCCGTGGACGTCCTCAAGGTCGACCTCGCCTCCGTCGCCGGCCCGGGGCGCGACCCCGGTCGCGATGCCGTCGTGCGGGCGGTGCTGGGCATCGGTGCGGCTCTGGGGTTGACGGTGGTCGCCGAGGGGGTGGAGACCCCGCAGCAGGCGGAGCTGCTGCGCCGCTGCGGTCGTGACACCGTCCAGGGCCACCTCCACGGCCCGCCCCGGCCCGAGGACGCGCTGCTGGACCTGCTGCGGGCCGGGGTCGTCAGCTCGTCCTGACGCCCCGGCCGGGCACGCGGGTCCTCGCGCTCACGGGCGCGCTCACCGGGCAGGACCCGCGGCCGCGGCCCGGGTCCGGGCTCGGGCTCGCGCTCGGAGGCGGTCGAGGCCGACGGCGAGCAGGAGGAGCGGAACGGCGAGGTGGGCCACCAGTCCCGTGGCGCGCTTGGCCGTGGTGGCGGCCCCTCCGAGGTGCGCGGGCAGGTCCTCCACGGCGGGCCACGTCGACAGGACGTTCCAGACGGCCACGTTCTCGCCGTAGTCGAAGACGGTCGTGGCGACCGCGGGGACCAGCAGGAGGCGCCACCCCCGGCCCGGCAGGCGCCGGATCAGCAGGGACGAGACGAGCAGCAGGGCCAGGCCGCCGAGCAGCGGGTGGACGAGGTCGAGCAGTTCCAGCCGGAGGTGGGCCGCCCGCCCCTCGGCGCCGCAGGCCGCGACCAGGTCGCGGGCGTCCGCGGCGGTCCAGTGGTCGCGCACGTCGAGGGCGCTGCGCCCGCCGCAGGCCCGGGAGACCGCACCCGTCAGGCCGGGCCGGCCGAACATGGCCAGGGCGCTGGCCCCGAACAGGACCCAGACGGCGACGACCACGCGGCCACGCTCCAGCGCACGCCACACCTGCACCGCGATCCCCGGTGCTACGATTTCGCACTTCTCGTCCACGGGAGGAACAGTGCGAGATCGCAGCAGTCCTGTCAAGGGCGACGACCCCTCGAACGTGCTCTTCGACACCTGGCTCACGGCCCGCGCCGCCACGGCACTGCTGGACGGCGCGCTGGCGGGCACCGGCCTGGACGCCGAGGACTTCGCCGTCTACTCCCTGCTGCGCCGGGCCGGCGAGATCAGTCCCGGAGAACTCGCCCGGTGGGTGTCCGCTCCGGCGACGACGGTCTCCAGCCACGTCAAGCGGCTCCTCGCGCGCGGGCACGTCCGGCGGGTCCCCCACCCGCAGGACCGCCGGTCGTACCGCATCACGCTCACCGACGCGGGCCGGGACGCCCACACCGCGGCGGGCCGGCGGTTCCTGCCCGCCCTGGCCACTGTCGAGGCCGCCCTGCCCCGGCCCGCCGGCGACGTGCGGCAGGCGCTGCGGGAACTGCAGGCGGCGATCGAGGCGGCCACCGAGCGGTCGTGACCGGCCGCGAGGAGCAGGACGGCCCCGCGCCCGCGTCCAGCGCCCTACGGGCGGTCGGCGACCGCCCGTCCCCCCGCCCCGGACGAGCACGGCGCCTGCCGGGAACTCGCCGTCGCCAGCTTGTCGGGGTTGCGGACGAGGTAGACGCCGTCGACCCTCCCGCGCCGGTCGACACCGAGGGCCAGGGACAGGTCGACGCGTGCACCGACGTGGACGAGCACGCCGGAGCCTCCGTTGAGCCCGACGACCTGCGCACTGGTGCCGGGATCGGCGGTGGCGGTGATCGCCAGGAGGAACGCGGCGACCCGGTCGGCCCCGAGGACGGGCTTGCGGGCCGCGACCACCTTGCCGCCGCCGTCGGAGACCAGGACCGTGTCGGGCGCCAGCAGCGACAGCAGCGCCTGCAGGTCACCACCGGCGACGGCGGCGAGGAAGGCGGAGAGCACGGCCTCGTGCTCGGCGGCCGCGCCCGCGGCGGGGCGCGCCGACGCCAGGCGGGTCCGGGTGCGGTGCGCGATCTGACGCACCGCCGCCTGCGTCTTGCCCAGCGCCTCGGCGACCGCCGGGTAGGGCAGTTCGAGGACGTCGTGGAGCATGAACACCACCCGCTGCTCGGGGCGGGCCTCCTGCAGCAGGACCGTCACCGCGTAGCTGAGCTGCTCCCTGCGCAGGAACTCCTGCTCGGGGCCCTCGTCGACGACCAGCGGCTCGGGCAGCCACGGTCCGGGGTAGTCCTCGCGTCGGCGAGCGGTGCGGCGGACGGCGTTCAGCGCCGTCCGGGCCGCGATGGTGGCCAGGTACGCGCGCGGGTCGCGCACCTGCTGCAGGTCGACCCCGCGCCAGCGCAGGTAGGTGTCCTGGGTGACGTCGTCGGCGTCCGCCCTGGTGCCGAGGACCTCGTAGGCGACGGCGAACACCACGGCCCGGTGCAGCGTGAACAGCTCGTCGTGCTGCGTCGTCGTGCTCACGCACCTCACCCTAGGAGCCGCCGCGCGCCGTCCTCGGCGCGGCCTGCACCGGGGGCGCTCGGCCGCGGACCCCGCGGCCAGCGGTAGGAGCCGGGCCGCCGGGCCTCGCGGGCCAGCCACGCCAGCGTCATCGCGCAGACGCGCTCCTTCACCGCTCCGCCCAGGTGGCCTCCCACCCCGGCACGAGCCCCCCACCGGTCGCCGTCGTCGGGGCGCACGACCTGGGCGTGGCCGTGGCCACCACCGAGGTCCAGGCACTGCAGCAGGAACCCGACGTCCACCCGCGGCGCGGCCGCCCCCCGGATCCGGGCCAGGACGGTGTCGGCGGCGTGCGCGCCCAGCGGGATCGCAGCGGCGCAGGACATCCGCAGGTGCGCGGCGGTGGGGTCGTCGACGGCCGCCGCGTCCCCGGCGGCGACGACGCGCTCGTGACCGCGGACGGTGAGGGTGGCGTCCACCACCAGGCGCCCGTCCCCGGTGGTGGGCAGGCCACTGGCAGCCGCCAGCCGCGGCACCGCCAGGCCCGCCGTCCAGATCGTGGCCGACGCGGCGGCACGCCGGCCCCCCGCGGTGCTCACCACCCCCGTGACGGGGTCGACGACCCCGACCTCCACACCGATCCCCAGACGCCTCAGGCGCCCGGCCACCGCCGGCCGGCGCAGCGGCGTCGTCAGCGGGGAGGCGGTGACGAGGCCGACCTCCAGGTCGGCGCGCGCGAGCGCGACCGCGCAGGCGACCTCCACCCCCGTCGCCCCGGCGCCGACGACCGTGACCGACGCACCCGGCGCCAGGCCGCTGATCTCCTCACGGGTGGCCGCCGCCGCCGACGGGCTGGTCACCGACGACAGCGCCGTGGGCACCTCACCGCTGCCGACCGCGTAGACCAGGTGGTCGTAGCCGAGCGGTCCACCGCGTCCGGTGGCCACCGACCGCGCCGCGGCGTCGATGCCCACCACGCGGTCCTGGACCCGTTCGACGTCCGGGTGCAGGACGTGCGCCCACGCCACCCCGGCCGACGCGCGGGTCCCGGCGGCCACCTGGTGCAGCCTGATGCGCTCGGTGAACCGCGCGCCCGGGTCCACCAGCGCCACCTGCACGCGAGCCTGGCCCACCCTCCTGCCGGACAGCCGGTTGGCGCTCATCACCCCGGCGTACCCGCCACCGACGACGACCACCCTCACCACGCGGGACACCCCGTCCTCCTCCCGTCGACGACTCTGCACGACAGGGAGACACCGGCCACCCGCTGCTCGTGACACGAGCGCGCCACGGGATCCGGCAGCGCTGCCGCATCCTCCCCCGCTGCCGGTGCTGCGCGAGCTGCAGGGGCGCGAACCGGTCTTCCACCGCCCGGAGCTGGGCACCGCGCCGAGCACCCGTGGGAGACCTCCGGGTCCGCCGTCGCGCCCCGGCCCCGTCGTCGAGGCCGGTCGGCAGACCCGCCCCGGCGCTCGCTCCACCCCGCCGGCCGAGCCCGAGGACGGTCCGCCGCAGCTGCGGCGGCCTACCGGCTCACGCGGCCGGCCGCCGCCGGAGCACCCCGGACCGCTCCGCCGCGGTCCACCGGACGGCTGACCGGCGGCGCGGGCCGCTCGTCGCGGGACGGCAGACGCCACCGCCGGCCGAGCTGCAGGTCCAGCTCGTCGGGCTGCCAGCTGATCGTTCCGCTGCCCGGGTACGGCGTGATCTCACCGAACCACACCTGGCCGTCGTGCTGGTAGAGGTCGACGCGGATGAAGTCGAACTCGCGCCCGATCGCCGACGCCGCCTCGAGCATCTCGTCGAGCAGCTGCGGGCGAGGCACCTCCCGGCCCATGGACATGCGCCGCGCACCGCCGACGCAGCGCCAGTCCGGCGAGTAGAGGCGGTGCCCGCGATCGGCGAACCGGTCCGTGTCCGTGTGCACCAGGGCGACCTCGCCCTCGAAGACGTAGAACTTGTAGTCGGTGAGGTCGTCGCCCGGGACGCCGATCCGGTCCTCCACGAGGTAGGTGGCGTCCGCCAGCGTGTACGCCCACTCACCCAGAGCGGTCCACTGCAGTGGATCCAGCCACCCGGCGGTGCGTGCGACGAGGTCGTCGACGTCCGGTGCGCCGGTGCCGAAGTGGACCAGCGCAGAGCGGTGGTTCGGCTTCAGCACCCAGTGCTCCGGGAGGTCCACCCCCGCGAGCTCGCGCAGGTCCGTCCCCTGCCAGAGGGACTGCGGAACGCGCACGAACGAGGGTGCCGTCCGGCGCGCCCACTCCTTCATGCGCGCCTTGTCGCAGGTGACGGACAGGATCTCCCGGCGGTCGTGGGCGATCCGCCAGAGCACCTTCTCCGTGAAGTACTGCGGGTCGCGCACCGAGGGCCAGCGGCCGAAGTCCCGGCGGTACCGCGCGTTGCGGTACTGGTACCAGGCCCCGTGGCGCACCCGCAGCGGGAGGGAGTCCACGGCCCGGCGGTAGAGGCCGGCGGCCGACAGGGAGCGGGGTCGGGATGCCGGAGTCGTCGTCATGAGTGCCCTTCTGGCCCCTGGAACGTTTCCCAACGTGGTGCGGCGTGACGTCGAGCGGGCGCAGGAGCACCGGTCCACGCGGCCGCCGAACAGTTCGCGCCGTCGCTCACAGCACCGAGGACGAGGCGTCCGGACCCTCGAGCCGGCGGGAGGCAGGTGGTGGAACCTCCCTCGCACGGGGAGCACTGGTCGGCGACGGTACGGAGACGTCCACCAGCACGCACACTGCGAGCCCCCAGCTCCTCGTGGTGCGATCCCTCGCCGATGGAGACACCCCGGCCCTGCGGACCCACCTCGCGCATCGAACGGACGATGCGCACACTAGCGCACCGGCTCGCCCCTGCCTACGGTTCCAGCGCTCCGCCGGCGGACCACGCGCCCCGCTGGCCGGGGCGGCGGCGCGACCCCGGCGGCCCGCGCCGCGGCGCGTCCGATCGTCACCTCCGGAACCCCCTTCCCGCCCCCGGCGCTACGCTTCGCCGGTGAGCCGCATCGTGTTCGCAAGTCACACCGCCAGGACCTCACCGTTCCGGGTGGGGAGCCACCACCTGTCGCGCGAACTGGCGCGGCGGGGTCACAGCGTCGTCCACGTGTCCACGCCCCTGTCACCCCTGCGCTTCGTCGGCTCCACCGGTTCGTCGAACCTGGCCCAGCGCTGGCGCGAGCACTCGATCAGCCCGTGGCGAGTGGAGGAGAACCTCGTCGACATCGTCCCCTTCACCGTGGTACCTGTGCAGGGCAACGGCTTCCTGCCCCGTCCGGTAATGACGCGGACGGTGTTCCCGGGCCTGCGGACCACGCTCGCCGCACTCGACATGGCGGACCCCGACGTCCTCCTCGTCGACGAACCGCTGTTCGCCGGGCTCGAGGATGCGCTCGCCCCCCGCCGGCTCGTGTACCGCCCGACGGACCAGTACCCCGGACGCCTGCACGGCGGCGCGCAGGGACGTCTCGTCAGCAGGGCCGACGGCGTGGTCGCGACGTCCGAGCAGGTCCTCCGAGCGCTCCCCGACCGCGCGCGCCAGGTCCCGCACGTGGTGCTGCCCAACGGTGTCGACCTCGCTCACATGTCCCGCGCCGCGAGCGGCGCCACGAGGAGCGGGGGCGTCGTCTACGTGGGCTCCATGGACGACCGCTTCGACCACGAGTGGCTCGCGGCGGTGGCCTCGCTCGCTCCGCAGGTGCCGTTCGACCTCTACGGTCCCCAGCCACCGCGCCGCGACCGGCCGGCGAACGTCAGGCTGTGCGGCGCACTGCCGTACGAGGACCTGCCGGAGGTCCTGACCCGGTACCGCGTCGGCCTCATGCCCTTCCGGGACGTCCCGGAGAACCACGGGCGGAGTCCGATGAAGATGTACGAGTACCTCGCGTGCGGGCTGTTCGTGGTGTCGACCGGCGCCGTGCGGCAGGTCAGCGCCCAGGGGGCGCCGGGCGTGTGGGACGCACCGGGAGCGGCCGCGGCGGCCCGGAGGATCTCCGACCTGGTGGCGACGGGAACGGTGAACCAGGCGGGTGCGGACCTCGCCGTGGACCACGGGTGGGCGGGGATCACCGACCGCCTGGAGACCTTCCTGCGATCGCTCTGAAGACGCTCCACCCGCCCTCGCCCCGGACGGGCGCTGCGGTGCGGCGCGGTGCGCCTCAGGCGACCGGCTCGACCGGGGGCGGGTCGACGAGCGCCTCCAGCGTCGCCGCCTCCGAGGTGGAGACCGCCACGCCGGGGACCACGCGCGTGCGCGACACCCGCCGGCGAGCGCCGGTGCTGCCCCTGAGCACCTGCCGCGGAAGGACGTGCGCGGTGCGGCCGTCGCGCACGTCGATCAGGCGGTGGTCCGTCTTCTCAGCGGCGAGTTCCAGCATCAGCGCCTCGTAGGCGTCGATCGTGGAGTCCCACGACAGCTCGGCCGCCCGCTCCAGGGAGCGCTGGTGCAGCAGCGCGACAGTGCTCGGGTCGGCCGCGAGCTCGACGAGGGCGCGGCGCAGCGCAGCGGCGTCCCTCGGCGGCACGACCACCCCTGCCCCCTCGGCCACGTCCCGCACACCCGGCAGTTCCGAGACGACGGGGACGAGGCCGCGCACCATGCCCTCGAGGACGACCAGCCCGAAGGCCTCCGCCCGCGTCACGGAGGGCAGCACGATGACGTCGTTCTCCTGGTAGGCCCGGTCCAGCTCCGCGTCCGAAACCCGTCCCAGGAAGTGGACGTTCTCCGCGCCCCTGGACCGGACCGTCCGCTCGTGCTTCTCCAGGTCCGGGCCTGCTCCCACCAGCGTCAACCGCAGGTCGTCGCGGCCGATGACGGCGTCGAGGAGGACGTCCACGCCCTTGTAGGGCCGCATCTGACCGACGAACAGGACCCTCAGCGGCTGACCCGGCTCGCGGAGCGCCCGCCGGCTGCTGCCCGGTACGGGGTCGACGCCCCAGGGGATGACGGACACGTTGCGCGCCGAGGGGGCGAAGAGGCTGTCGCGGTAGAAGCGCGACGTCGTGACGGTTCGATCAGCCACGTGGCTGAGCCACCGGTGCAGGCCGTTGTAGACGTCCGTCGCCTTGAGCATGCCCTCGATCTCGATGGCCGAGTGGTGCGTGTACAGCACCGGAGTCCTCGACGAGCGACGGGTGAACCTCGTCATGGCGAGGAAGACGTCGCTGAGCGTCGGCACGGGTCCGTGCAGGTTGACCACGTCGTACTGCCGCAGCTTGCGACGGACCTCAGGCCAGTGGATCGCGAAGGAACTGAGACGGACCTCGCCGAAGACGATGCGGGGGATCTCCGTGGAGGAGACGGTGTCGATGACGTGACCACGGGCACGGAGGCCCTCCGCGAGGCGCCCGACCGTCCGGGAGATGCCCGAGACGGTGGGAGGGGCCTCAGAGGTGACGATCAGCGCGCGCATCCGGGGTGTTTCCCTTCTCGTGCAGGACGGAAGATTCATCACTTGCGCCGTGCGCGGCTCACCGGACCGGGCCGCATCGAGACCCGTTCAGGCTCGGGTTCATCGAGAGATCCCCGGCATCGCCGGGTCTGCGCTGACACTCCAGTGGCGGTGGTCGTGTACGGGGAACATAGCGACGCTCACTCGATCGACGCAACCCTCCAACGATCAGTTGCCGTACATGCACACGCAGTAACCACCTGGGTCGTCGCGTGCCCGTCGTCGCACCGCGGAGGAGCCGCAGCTGCGGCGTCAGGGGTGGACGACGTCGCCGGTGCGCTCCTGCGACGCACCACCGCCGGCGCTGCCGGCGTCGGCCACGGCCCGCCCCTCCTCCTGGCGCGGCATGTCGACCACGACCGCGCGACCGCGACGACGGCGCCCGGACTCCGGGCCCTCGATCGCCATCCGCGTCACCGCGACCATGGCTTCGCGGACGATGGTGCTGCTCATCTTGGACTCGCCGTACTGCCGTTCGGCGAAGTGGATGGGAACCTCCACGATGGCAGCGCCGTGCCGCTGCGCGGCGAGCGTGGTCTGGATCTGGAAGGCGTACCCCGTCGCGTCGAGGAGTTCGACGGGGAGGGAGCGGAGGAGGTCGGCGCGCCACATCTTGAACCCGCCCGTGAGGTCCCGGACGCCGAGGCGGAGCAGAGCGGCGGCGTAGAGGTTCCCGCCGCGCGAGAGGACGCGCCGGTGGAGCGGCCAGTCGTCGTCGAGCCCACCCCCGCGCACGTAGCGCGAGCCCAGCACGAGATCGGCACCGGAACGGACGGCGGCCAGCATGGGAGCGAGGGCGTCGACGGGGTGCGACCCGTCGGCGTCCATCTGGACCACGACGTCGTGCGGCCCGTCGACGGCACGGCGGAACCCCGCCCGGTAGGCGCCGCCGAGACCGTCCTTCACCGCTCGCGTCAGCAGCTCGACCCGGCCTGGGTACCGGGCCGCCACCGCCTCGACGAGGCGGCCGGTCCCGTCGGGGGAACTGTCGTCCACGACGAGGACGTCGGGCCGGACACCCGACGCCAGCACGAGGTCGAGCGTGCGCTCGATGTTCTCGGCTTCTTGGTAGGTGGGCAACACCACGAGGACGCGCACCGCAGCCTCCCGTTCCAGGATCGCCTTCTCATGATCGCCTCGCCGTCGTCCTCGAACTCGAGAACTCGCAGAACACGGGGGCGGGATTCTCACCGCTGCACGTAGAGCGGGCGGACACGCTGGGCACGCCGACCGTAGCGCACCACGGGGTCGGTGCCTAGTTCCCTCCGGCACGGCGCCGGCCGGCGGTGACCGCGTCACCGGTGACGCGGTCGC
>NZ_JBJLSF010000077.1:0-23268 GCF_050871885.1 Kineococcus aridisoli
GAGCCACCACCCGTGACGGGTGGTGGCTCCGCGTGGTCCTGCTCCCCCTCGCGGGGGAGGCGGCTGCGACGGGCGGGTGAGCGGCGCACCACCGCGGCCCCCGCGCCGGTCGAGGCTGCCGGGGTGCGTCTCGGGAACAGCTGCTGCCTGCTCACCACCGGTGCGGTCCTGGCCTTCGCCGTCCACCTCGACCTCGAGGTCGTCGACGTGAGGGCGGTGGGCTGGATCCTCATGCTCTCGGCCGTGCTCGGCGCCGCCGCCGAGCTCGTGCTGCGCGGCCCGCGCACCCGCGCGGTGCCGGCGGTGCGGGCGGTCGCCCCCCGTCCCGCCGCGGCGGTGCCGCCGCGGGGCTCCGGGGACCGGCGCGGCTCGCTGGCCCCGTGGTCGGCGTGGGAGACCCGGGCCTTCACCCCGGTGCCGCGCCCCGACCGGGAGTCCTGAGCCCCGGTGTCCCGCGGGCCCTGCGGGACACCGGGCCGCTCTCAGACCTCGCGCTGCTTGGGCGAGCTCTCCAGCGTCCTGGCCGGGTCCCGCTCGACGACGTCGCCGAGGACCTCGTCGATGCGCGCGAGCGCCTCGGCGGGGATCGTCCTGCCGGCGGCGCCGGCGTTGTCGCGCACCTGCTCGGGCCGGGAGGCGCCGATGATCGCGGTGGCCACGTTGTCGTTCTGCAGCACCCACGCCACCGCGAGCTGGGCCATGGACATCCCCAGGTCGGCGGCGACCGGCTTCAGCTCCTGCACGCGGGAGAGGACGTCGTCGCGCATCCAGCGCTCGATCATCTTCGCGCCGCCCTTGGCGTCGGTGGCGCGCGAGCCCTCCGGCGGCTTCCCGCCGGGCGCGTACTTGCCGGTGAGCACGCCCTGGGCGATGGGCGACCAGACGACCTGGGAGATCCCCAGCTCGCGGGAGGTCGGGACGACCTCGCCCTCGATGACCCGCCACAGCATCGAGTACTGCGGCTGGTTGGAGATGAGCTGGAAGCCCAGCTGCCCGGCCAGCTCGTGCCCGGCGCGCAGCTGCTCGGCCGTCCACTCGCTGACGCCCACGTAGAGGACCTTGCCCGCCCGCACGAGGTCGGCGAACGCCTGCATCGTCTCCTCCAGCGGCGTCGCGTAGTCGTAGCGGTGCGCCTGGTAGAGGTCGATGTGGTCGGTGCCCAGCCGGCGCAGCGATCCCTCGCACGCCTCCAGGACGTGCTTGCGCGACAGGCCGGTGTCGTTGGGGCCCTTGGGCCCGATGGGGCCGAAGACCTTGGTGAGGATCTCCAGCGACTCGCGCCGCTGGCCCTTCAGGGCCGCGCCCAGGACGGTCTCGGCGGCGGTGTTGGCGTAGACGTCGGCGGTGTCGAAGGTGGTGATGCCCACCTCCAGCGCCTCCCGCACGCAGGCCAGGGCGGCCTCGTTCTCCACCTGGGAGCCGTGGGTGAGCCAGTTGCCGTAGGTGATCTCGGAGATCTTCAGGCCGGAGCGGCCGAGGTGTCGGTGTTCCACGCCTCCGATGCTTCCCCCGACCCGGCCCGCGCGCCCGTCGGGAGCGTCCCGCCGCTCCCCCGGCCGCTCCCCCGCCGCCCCGCTCAGCCGATCTGCAGGGGGTCCACCCGCACCCGCACCACCGGCAGCTTGCGCACGCTGCGCCCGGCGACGACGTCCTTGAGCCCCGCCGCCAGCGCCGCGGAGCGCTCGCGCGGCACCCGCAGCACGGTGCGCACCGCGGGCGCCTGCCCGGGGCGCTCGGGCACCGGGATGGGGCCGAGCACCCGCAGCCCCTCCAGCGGCGGCAGGGCCTCGACGAAGGCGTCGACGTCGGGGACGGCGCCGATGAGTCCGGCGAAGCGGGCCGCGGGCGGCAGGTCCAGCTCGCGGCGCTGGGCCAGCTCCCGCTCGGCGAACCCGGCCGGGTCCCAGCGCACCAGCGCCTGCACGGCCGGCACCTGCGGGTCGGCGACGACGACGACCGCGCCACCGGCCGAGGCCGGCCGCACCAGCGCCGCCGCCGAGGTCCAGCGGCGGAACGCCTCCTCCTGGGCGCGCAGGTCCGGGCGGGCCAGCAGCGCCCACCCGTCCAGCAGCAGCGCCGCCGCGTACCCGCCCTCCTGCCCGCCCTCCTGCCGCCCGCCCTCCCGCTGCCCGCGCGCCCCCTCGGCGACGGGTTCGACGACGGGTTCGGCGCCGGGGGTGCAGATGACCAGCGAGGGCAGCGCCGGGACGGTGTCCAGCACGCGGGAGCCGCCGGAGGTGCGCACGTCGACACCGGGGAAGGCGCGGCCCAGCTCCTCGGCGGTGCGGCGCGCACCGGTGACGACGGCGCGGAAGCGCCCGTCCCCGCAGTTCGGGCACGCCCAGTCGGTGGCGGGCCGCCCGCACCAGCGGCAGGCGGCGCGCTCACCGGCGTCCGGCAGCGCCAGCGGGCCGTGGCAGGAGGTGCAGCGGGCCGGTTCCCGGCAGGTCTGGCACGCCAGCGTCGGCACGTAGCCGGTGCGCGGGACCTGCACGAGCACGGGTCCGCGGCGCACCGCCTCGCGCAGCACCCGCCAGCCGTCGCCGGGCAGCCGGGCGGCGGCGGCCAGCGGGTCCTGGGCGTCCGGGCCGGTGGTGCCGGCGACGAGCACGCGCGGGGAGCGGGCGCGCACCACCTCCCGGCCGGCGACGACGGCGCGCGCCCAGCCGGACTCCAGCAGCAGCTGCCCCTCGGCGGTGCGCACCCGCCCCGCGAGCAGGGCGGCCGCGCCGGTCTGCTGCGCGCGCAGCACCGCGACCTCCCGCGCGTGCGGGTAGGGCGCGCGCTGCTCGGCGTGCGAGTCGTCGCCGTCGTCGAGGACGGCGACCAGGCCGAGGTTGGGCAGCGGGGCGAACACCGCCGCGCGGGTGCCCGCGACGATGCGGGCGCGGCCGGTGAGGGCCTCGCAGAAGGCGGTGTAGCGGGCGGCGGGACCGGCCTCGGCCTCCAGGCGCACCCAGCCGCCCTCGGGCACCCGCCGCGCCAGCGCACCCGCCAGCCGGTCCAGGTCGCGGTGGTCGGGCACGACGAGCAGGGCGGTGCGCCCGGAGGCCAGCGCGGCGCGCGCGGCGACGGCGAGCGCCTCGAAGGGGTCGGTGCCGGGCGCGAACGTGGCCACCGCGCGCGGGGAGCCGCCACCGGCGACGTGGGCCAGGAAGGCCGGGCCCGCGGCGTGCCGCTCCCAGCCGGCGGTGTCCGCGGCCGGCTGCAGCCGCTCGTGCACGACGGGCTCGGCGCGCAGGACGGCCTCCTCGGCGCCGGCGTGCCGGCCGGGCACGGCCAGGCGCACCACGTCGGACAGCGTCCCGGCGTACTCCTGCGCCACCTGCCGGCACAGCTCCAGCACCTGCGGGCTGAGCACCGGCAGCCCGGAGACCACCCGGCGCAGCCGGGCCAGGCGGCCGGGGTGGTCGCTGGCGGCCAGCCGCTCCAGGACGAAGCCCTCCGCGTCGGTGCCGGCGAACGGCACGCGCACCAGCCGGCCGGGTTCGGCGGTGTGCTCCATCGACGCCGGGACGAGGTAGTCGAAGGGGCGGTCCAGGTGCGGCAGCTGCGTGGTGACGAGCACGCGGGCGACGGGGTCGGAGCCGGCCAGGCCCTCCAGCGCCTTCTTCGGCCGCGCCCGCTTCGCGGCCTCCTTCACGGCGGCCTGCGCGCCGGCCTGCGCGCCGGCCGGCTCCTCCAGCGGGGGCCGGCCGTCGTCGGGGGTGCTCAGGAACCCGTCGCGGCGCGCAGCGCGTCCACCCGGTCGGTGCGCTCCCAGGTGAAGGAGGGCAGCTCCCGGCCGAAGTGCCCGTACGCCGCGGTCGGCGCGTAGATCGGCTGCAGCAGGTCCAGGTCGCGCACGATGGCGGCCGGGCGCAGGTCGAAGACCTCGCGGATGGCGTGCTCGATGCGCGCCAGGGCCACCCGCTCGGTGCCGAAGGTCTCCACGTACAGGCCCACGGGGTGCGCCTTGCCGATGGCGTAGGCGACCTGCACCTCGCAGCGCGTGGCCAGGCCCGCGGCGACGACGTTCTTGGCGACCCAGCGCATCGCGTACGCGGCGGAGCGGTCCACCTTGGAGGGGTCCTTGCCGGAGAAGGCGCCGCCGCCGTGGCGGGCCATGCCGCCGTAGGTGTCCACGATGATCTTGCGGCCGGTGAGGCCGGCGTCGCCCATCGGGCCGCCGATCTCGAAGCGGCCGGTGGGGTTGACCAGCAGCCGGATGTCGGAGGTGTCGAGGTCCAGCCCCTCCAGGACGGGCTCGATGACGTGCCGGCGCACGTCGGGGGTGAGCGTCTTGACGAGGTCGACGTCGGGCTCGTGCTGGGTGGAGAGCACGACGGTGTCCAGGGTGGCGGCCTTGTCGCCGTCGTAGCCGATGGTCACCTGCGTCTTGCCGTCCGGGCGCAGGTAGGGCACCTCACCGGTCTTGCGCACCTCGCTCAGGCGCTGCGACAGCCGGTGCGCGAGGTGGATGGGCAGCGGCATCAGCTCGGGGGTGTCGTCGCAGGCGTAGCCGAACATCAGGCCCTGGTCGCCGGCGCCCTGCAGGTCCAGCGGGTCCGCGCCGCCGCCGGCCTGGCGGTTCTCCCACGCCTCGTCGACGCCCTGGGCGATGTCGGGCGACTGCGAGCCGATGCTCACCTCGACGCCGCAGGTGCGCCCGTCGAAGCCCTTGGCGGAGGAGTCGTAGCCGATGCCCAGCAGCGTCTGGCGCACGATGGTCGGGATGTCGGCGTAGGCCTCGGTGGTCACCTCGCCGGCGACGTGGACCAGCCCGGTGGTCACCATCGTCTCCACCGCGACGCGGCTGCGCGGGTCCTGCGCGAGCAGCGCGTCGAGGACGCCGTCGGAGATCTGGTCGCAGATCTTGTCGGGGTGACCTTCCGTGACCGACTCGGAGGTGAACAGGCGCAGCGGGGTGGTCACGGGGCTCCAGTCTGGGGAGGGGTCGGGGCGCTCGCCGCCGGCGTGCCGGGAGCGGGCGCCAGCATAGGCACCACGGCGTCCAGGACGGCGTCGGCGACCACGTCCTTGCTCGCCTCGGGCACCTCGCGCTCGCCGCCGTCGGCGCTCAGCAGGACGACGGCGTTGGTCGCGGTCGCGAACCCCCTGCCCTCGCCGACCTCGTTGAGCACGAGCAGGTCGCAGCCCTTGCGGGCCAGCTTGGCGCGGCCGTGCTCGAGGACGGTGCCGCTCGCGTCGCCGGTCTCGGCGGCGAAGCCGACCAGCACCGGCGAGCGGGCGCCGGCGCGGGCGGCCACGAGCGAGGCGAGGACGTCGGGGTTGCGCTCGAGCACGACGACCGGGTCCTCGGCCGGGTCGTCGGTCTTCTTGATCTTCGCGGCGCTGCGGGTGGCGGGCCGGAAGTCGGCGACGGCGGCCGCCATGACGACGGCGTCGGCCTCGCCGGCGTGCTGCTGCACGGCCTGCGCCAGCTCACGGGCGGTGCCGACTGCCACGAGCCGCACGCCGGCCGGGGCCGGCACCTCCAGGTGGGCGGCGACGAGGACGACGTCGGCGCCCCGGGCCGCGGCCGCGGCGGCCAGGGCGACGCCCTGCCGGCCGGAGGAGCGGTTGCCGAGGAAGCGCACCGGGTCCAGCGGTTCGCGGGTGCCGCCGGCGGAGACGACGACGCGGCGCCCGGCCAGGTCGCGGCGGCGGGCGCCGGAGCCGAGCAGCCGCCGGCAGGCGGCGGCGACCTCGGCCGGCTCGGGCATGCGGCCGGGGCCGGTGTCGGCGCCGGTCAGCCGCCCGGAGGCCGGCTCCAGCACGGTGGCGCCGCGCGAGCGCAGCAGCGCGACGTTGTCCTGCACGGCCGGGTGCAGCCACATCTCGGTGTGCATCGCGGGCACCAGCAGCACCGGGCAGGTGGCCGTGAGCAGCACGTTGGTCAGCAGGTCGTCGGCCAGGCCGTGCGCGGCGCGCGCCAGCAGGTCGGCCGTCGCCGGCGCCACGACGACGAGGTCGGCGTGCCGTCCCAGCCGCACGTGCGGCACCTCGTCGGCGCGGCTCCACACGTCGGTGGCCACCGGCTTGCCGGACAGCGCCTCCCAGGTGGCGCGGCCGACGAAGTGCTCGGAGGCCGCCGTGGGCACGACGGTGACCTCGTGCCCGGACTCGGACAGCTCGCGCAGCAGCAGCGCGGCCTTGTAGGCCGCGATGCCGCCGGCGACCCCGAGGACGACCCGGGGCCGGGGGGTGGTGCCTCCGCTCACCGCGCGCGCGTCACTGCTCGATGGGCTCGGAGGTCAGCAGCCCCTCGTTGATCTCGCGCATGGCCACCGACAGGGCCTTCTCCTGCACGTGGGTCTCGACGAGCGGGCCGACGTACTCCAGCAGGCCCTCGCCGAGCTGGGAGTAGTAGGCGTTGATCTGCCGGGCGCGCTTGGCCGCGTAGATGACCAGCGCGTACTTGGAGTCGGCAGCCGTCAGCAGGTCGTCGATGGGCGGGTTGGTGATGCCCTCGGGCGACGCGACGGTTCCAGCCACGGTGTGTCTCCTCGGTTCGGTGTGCGGTGCTCCGCGGGCCGGTGGGCCCGGTCGGACGGCCCGTCAGGAGGCGGGCAGACCCATCCATCCTACGAGCTCGTCGGTCGCGCGCCGGACGTCGTCGTTGTAGATGGTCACGTCGAACTCCGGTTCGGCCGCCAGCTCGACGCGCGCGGTCGCCAGCCGGCGCTCGCGCTCCTCCTCGGTCTCGGTCCCGCGGCCCACCAGCCGGCGCACCAGCTCCTCCCAGCTGGGCGGGGCGAGGAAGACGAAGCGCGCCTGGGGCATCGCCGCGCGCACCTGCCGCGCGCCGGCGAGGTCGATCTCCAGCAGCGCGGGGCGCCCGGAGGCCAGGACCTCCTCGACGGGGCGGCGGGGGGTGCCGTAGCGGTGCCGGCCGTGCACGCGGGCCCACTCCAGCAGCTCCCCGCGCTCGACGTAGCCGTCGAAGACCTCCTCGGTCACGAAGTGGTAGTGCACGCCGTCGACCTCACCGGGCCGCTGCGGGCGGGTGGTGGCCGAGACCGAGATCCACACCTGCGGGTAGCGCCGGCGCAGGTCGGCGGAGACGGTGCCCTTGCCGACGGCGGTGGGGCCGGCCAGGACGGTGAGCCGGGCCGGCTCGCCCCCAGGCTGCGCCGGGGGTCCTGCGGGGGACTGCGAGGTGCTCAGGACGCGCTCCCGGCCGTGCCGAAGCGGTCGACGAGCGCGGCGATCTGGTGCGCGCCCAGGCCCCGCACGCGCCGCGACTCCGAGATCCCGATCTCCTCCATGATCTGGCGGGCGCGGACCTTGCCGACGTTGGGCAGGGACTCCAGCAGCGCCGAGACCTTCATCTTGCCGAGGACCTCGTTCTCCTGGCCCTCCTTGATGACCTCCTCCAGGCTCCCGCCGGCGTACTTGAGGCGGTTCTTCACCTCGGCCCGTTCACGACGGGCGGCGGCCGCCTTCTCGAGCGCAGCGGCGCGCTGTTCGGCGGTCAGGGGCGGCAGAGCCACGGTCTCACCTCGGTTGGTCCCACGGGGGTTCGTCCGCTCGGGCAGCGGATCGGTGGAGCATCACGGTTTCGCAGAACCTAGCGACCCACCTGCACCAGCGGCAACGGCGGGGGTCCTCCGCCGCCGCGGGCCCGGGGGCCGGGCGCGGCGGGGGGACGGGCCTGCTCCTCAGGCCGCCGGGGCGGCCGAGCGGGCGGACTCGCGCGGCTGCAGGCGGCCCGCCTCGATGTCCTCGGCCCAGTGGCAGGCCACCTTCTGCGTCGGCGGGTGCCCGTCCACGACCCGCAGCAGCGGGCGCTCGTCGGCGCAGCGGGTGGGCTGCACCCAGGGGCAGCGGGTGCGGAAGCGGCAGCCCGAGGGCGGGTCCGCCGGGCTGGGCAGGTCGCCGGTGAGCAGGATCCGCTCCCGGCCCGCCTCGGCGACGGGGTCGGGCACCGGCGCCGCCGACAGCAGCGCCCGCGTGTAGGGGTGCAGCGGCCGCGCGTACAGCCCGGAGCTGGTGCCCTCCTCCACGAGCGCGCCCAGGTACATGACGCCCACGGTGCTCGAGACGTGCTTGACGACCGCGAGGTCGTGGGCGATGACGAGGTAGGTCAGGCCCAGGTCGCGCTGCAGCTCCTCCAGCAGCACGAGCACCTGCGCCTGCACGGACACGTCGAGGGCGGAGACGGGCTCGTCGGCCACCAGCAGGTCGGGGTCCAGCACGAGCGCGCGGGCGATGCCCACGCGCTGGCGCTGACCGCCGGAGAACTCGTGCGGGTACTTGGCCCCCGCGCCCGAGGGCAGCCCGACGCGGTCCAGCAGCCCGCGCACCCGCGCCCGCCACGCCGACGGGCCGCCCTCCACCCGGTGCACCGCGAGCGGTTCGAGCAGGGCGCTCTCGACGGTCTGGCGCGGGTCCAGGCTGGCCAGCGGGTCCTGGAAGACCATCTGCATCCGGCGGCGCTCGCGGCGCAGCTGCTCGCCGCCGAGCGCCAGCAGGTCGGTGCCGCCGATCGTCACCGACCCCGCGGTGGGTTCGGTCAGGCGCAGCACCGCCCGCCCGAGGGTGGACTTGCCGCAGCCGGACTCCCCGACGAGGCCGTAGGTGGTGCCGCGGGGGACGTCGAGGTCGACGCCGTCGACGGCCCGCACGGCGCCGACGGTGCGCTGCAGGATCCCGGTCCTGATCGGGTAGTGCACCTCCAGACCGCGCACCGACAGCAGCGGGGCGTCGGCGCCCGCGCCGGGGGCTGCCGCCTTCGCGGATCGGGCTCCCGCCATCACGCCACCTCCACGGGGGTTCCGGCCGGGTGCACGCACCGCGCCGTGTGCTCGGGCCGCGGCCCGCTGAGTTCGATGTCGGGGACCCGGCAGGCCTGGTCGGCGTGCGCGCAGCGCGGGGCGAAGGCGCAGCCGACCTCCCAGGCCAGCCGGTCGTTGACCGATCCGCGCACCGGGTGCAGCGGGGTCCCCTCGGGGGCGTCCACGCGCGGCACCGCCGCGAGCAGGCCCTGCGTGTAGCGGTGCCGGGGCGCGGCGAACAGCTCCGCGCGCGGGGCGGACTCCACGACGCGCCCGGCGTACAGGACGTTGACGCGGTCGCAGGTGCCGGCGACGACGCCGAGGTCGTGGGTGATGAGGACCATCGCCGTGCCCGACTCGCGCACCAGCGTGGTGAGCAGGTCCAGCACCTGCGCCTGGATCGTCACGTCCAGCGCCGTCGTGGGCTCGTCGGCGATGATCAGGCGCGGCGAGCAGGCCAGGGCGATCGCGATGAGCACGCGCTGGCGCATGCCGCCGGAGAGCTGGTGCGGGAACTCCCCCGCCCGCCGGCGCGGGTCGGGGATGCCGACCCGCCCGAGCAGTTCCACGGCCTCCTTCTTCGCCGCGGCGCGGTCGAGGTCGGTGTGCGCGCGCAGCACCTCGGTGATCTGCCGACCCAGGGTGAGGACCGGGTTCAGCGAGGTCATGGGGTCCTGGAAGACCATCGCCAGGTCGCGGCCGCGGCGGCGGGCGAGCTCGGCCGGCGGCAGGGCCAGCAGGTCGGTGCCGTCGAAGCGCACCGATCCGCTGACCCGCGTGCCGCGCCGCGGCAGCAGGCCCATGACCGCCAGCGAGGTGACGGACTTGCCGCAGCCGGACTCCCCGACCAGGCCGACGACCTCGCCGGCGTCCACGGAGAACGACACCCCGTCCACGGCCGTCGTGGCGGGTTGCCCCTTGCGCTGGAAGCGGACCCTCAGGTCCTCGACGTCGAGCAGGCTCACTCAGGTCACCGTCCGCTGCGGGGGTCGAGGGCTTCGCGCAGGGCCTCGCCGAGCAGGGTGAAACCCAGCGCGGTCACGGCGATGGCGATGCCCGGGTACAGCGCCAGCCACGGCGCCTGGTCGAGGCGGTCCTGGGCGGTGACGAGCATCCGCCCCCACTCGGCGACGGCGGGGTTCGGGTCGCCGAGGCCGAGGAAGCTCAGCGCCGCGACCTCGATGACGGCCGTCGCCAGCGTCAGCGTCGCCTGCACGAGCACCGGTCCCAGGGAGTTGGGCAGCATGTGCCCGACGACGATGCGCCGCTGGCGCAGGCCCAGCGACTTCAGCGCGACGACGTAGTCCTGCCCGCGCTGGGCCAGCAGCGAGGCGCGCAGCAGCCGGGCGAAGATCGGCACCTGGGCCGCCGAGATCGCCAGCATGATCGAGACCGGGCTGCGGCCGAGCAGCGCGGCCACGCTCACCGCCAGCAGCAGCGAGGGGATGGACAGCAGCACGTCGACCACGCGCATGACCACGGTGTCGACCCAGCCGCCGATCCCGCCGGCGAGGACGCCGAGCAGGGCCCCGACGGCCAGGCCGACGGCGGTGGAGACCACGCCGATGACCAGCGAGGAGCGCGCGCCGTAGATCAGCTGCGTCAGCAGGTCCGAGCCGTAGGAGTCCAGGCCGAGGGGGTGCTCGTCGCTGGGGCCGGGCACCGAGGTGGGCGTCACCTGCCCGAACCACTCCGAGGTCGCCGGCCGGTAGGGCGCCAGCAGCGGCGCGAGCACCGCCACGAGCACGAACGCCAGCACGACGAGCGCCCCGACGATCCCGGCGGGGTTGCGGCGCAGCCGCCGCCACGCCGAGCGCCACGGGCCGACGCCCCCGCCGCCGGTGGCCTCCGCCGGCGGCGGCGCTTGCGGGGTCAGCGCGTCCAGCGCCGTCATGACACCCTCACCCTCGGGTCGATGACCCCGTAGCTGATGTCGACGACGAGGTTCACCAGCGCGTAGACGACGGCGATGAAGAGGATGAACCCCTGCAGCACCGGGTAGTCCAGCTGGGTCACCGCGTCGAACAGGTAGCTGCCGATGCCGTTGATGGAGAACACCGTCTCGGTGAGCACCGCCCCCGACAGCAGCGCCCCCGCCTGCAGGCCCAGCGTCGTCGACACCGGCAGCAGCGCGTTGCGCAGCACGTGGCGGCGGCTGATGACCGCGCGGGAGAGGCCCTTGGCCTCGGCCGTGCGCACGTGGTCGTCGGAGAGCACGTCGAGCACCGAGGCACGGGTGATGCGCACGATGATGGCCAGCGGGATCGAGCCGAGCGCGATCGCCGGCAGCACCAGGTGCACCAGGGCGTCCCAGGAGGCGTCCCACTCGCGGGTGAGCAGCCCGTCCAGGACGTAGAAGTTCGTCACGTGCGTGGCGTCGATGCGCGCGTCCTGGCGCCCGGAGGTGGGGAACAGGCCGAGCTGGATCGCCAGCAGGTACTTCAGCAGCACGGCGAGGAAGAACACCGGCACCACGACGCCGAGCAGCGAACCGCCGACGACGAGGTTGTCCAGCCAGCCGCCGCGCCGGCGGGCGGCGAGGTAGCCCAGCGGGATGCCCAGCACGATCGCGAGCACCAGCGCGGCGAGCGAGAGCTCGATGGTCGCGGGGAAGCGCTCGAAGAACGTGGTGACCACCGGTTCGCCGGTGTTGATCGAGGCGCCGAAGTCACCGCGCACGATCTGGCCGAGGTAGGTGACGTACTGCTGCCACACCGGCTGGTCGAAGCCGTAGCGCTCGTTGACGGCGGCGATGCCCGCGGGCGTCGCCTTCTCCCCCAGCAGGGCGCGGGCCGGGTCGCCGGGCAGCGCGCGCACCCAGGCGAACAGCAGCAGGGACAGGCCGAAGAGGACGAGCACCAGCAGGGCGAGGCGGCGCACGACGAGCGTCAGCACGCCGCACCGCCCTGCCGGTGCCGCGAGGGTTCGGGCATCAGGCGTCGGCGACCGTGACGGTGTTCCACACCTCGTCCTGGACCGGGCTCGCGGTGTAGCCGTCGACGCCCGCCGCGAACGCCAGCGAGGGCACGGGGCTGGCGATCGGGACACCCGGCAGCAGCGTCATGATCTGCTCGTTGATGTCCTGGTAGGCGGTCTCCTGCTCCTGCTCGCTGGTCACCGTGCGAGCGGCGGCCAGCGCCTCGAACAGACCGGGGTCGTTGAAGCCCCACTCGTTGGTCTGCGCGCCGAAGAAGACGCCGATGAAGTTGTCCGGGTCGTTGTAGTCGCCGGTCCAGCCGAGCAGGTGCAGGCCGTGGTTCGCGCCGCCCTGCACGGTGTCCAGGTAGTTGGGGCTCCACTGCTCGGCCACCGGGGTGACGGTGATGCCGGCCGCGGACAGCTGCTGGGAGATGGCGTTGTAGATCGTCTCCGGGTTGGGCATGTACGGCCGGGAGACGCCCGTCGGGTAGTTGAACGGGATCGTCAGGTTGGCCTGCCCCGCCTCGGCGAGCAGCGACTTGGCGCGGTCGACGTCGTACTCGTACGTCGTGACGTCCTCGTTGTAGCCGATGACGTTGCTCGGCATGAACTGGGTGGCGACCTCGGTGCCCTCGGGCAGCGCGTTCTTGACGACCGCCTCCTTGTCGATCGCGTGGGCGATCGCCTGCCGCACCTTGAGGTCGTTCAGCGGCGGCAGGGCCTGGTTGATGCCCAGGTAGAGGATGTTGAAGGCGGGGCGGTTCTGGATCTGGAAGCCGTCGCCCTCGAGCGTGGCCACGTCCGCCGGGGCGACGAGGTCGTAGCCGTCGATGTCGCCGTTCTGCAGCGCCTGGCGGCGCGCGGCGCCGTCGGAGATGAACCGGACGACGGCCGTGGCGACCTTCGCCTTCTCGCCCCAGTAGTCCTCGTTGCGCTTGAGCGTGATCTGCTGACCGCGCTCCCAGGAGTCGAAGACGAACGGGCCGGTGCCCACCGGGCCGCCGGTGGCGTAGGCGCTCTGGCGCGGGTCGCTGCCGTCGGCGCCGTTGCCGCCGCCGGCCTCGACGGCCCCGGTCTCCTGCATCGCGAAGGCGGGCAGCGTGAGGGCGGCGAGGAACCCGGCGAAGGGGGCGGTGAGGTTCACCGTGACGGTGCCGTCGGGGTTCGCGGTCGAGCCCGCGTACAGCGAGGTGGTCAGCTGCGGGTCGTCGTTGGTCTTGAAGCCGCGGAAGATCGAGCGGTAGTAGTACGCCAGGTCCTCGCCCTGGGCGATGCCGCGCAGGTTGTACCAGCGCTCGAAGTTGGCCACGACGGCGGCGGCGTCGAAGGGCTTGCCGTTGGAGAAGGTGACCCCCTCCTGCAGCGTGAAGGTGTAGCTGAGGCCGTCGTCGGAGGAGGTCCACTCCGTGGCCAGCGACGGGGCGAGCTCGGTGGTGCCGGGCTCGGTGGAGACCAGGCCCTCGAAGATCTGCCGGCTGACGCGGAAGGTCTCCCCGTCGGAGGCGAACGCCGGGTCGAGGGAGTCGGGGTCGGACGCCCCGCCGAAGACGAAGGTGTCGTGGGTGCTGCCGCCGCCCTCGCCGCTGCCCTGCTCGTCGTCGCGCTCGCTCTCGGCGCAGGCGCCGAGGGTGGCCAGGCCCGCCGCCGCCACGGAGGCGATGGTGAAGGCACGGCGGGTGGGGTGCTGCTCAGCCGCGCGCTCGGGCGACTTCTCGTGCATCTCGGGCGACATCTGCGTCCTCGTTCCGGCTCCGGTCCAGCTTCCAGCGGTGGTCGTGCTCGGTCGTGCGCTGGCAGACGCTAGGCGATGGCGAAGTGCTTCCCAAATCCGCCCGGCCCTCGTCACACAGTTGTTACAGAAGGCCGATCAGGTGAGTCCTGCCTCACCTGGGCCTCCGGCACTGCGCAATCTGCCCAACCACGCCCTCCACCCGCTCGCCGCGCCGTCGCGGCGGATCCATCCTGGCCCGCCCGCCGGCCGGCCGCGAGCCGCCGCGCGGGAGTCAGTCGCCGAGGGCGGCGCGCAGCGCGTCCGCGGAGCGGCGGGCCGCCCCGCGCAGCGCGGCGGCGTCCGGGCCCGCCTGCAGCACCTCGCGGGAGCTGGCGGCCAGCACGAGCCGGCGGGCGTCGCCGAAGACCCGCCGCAGGTCCTCCGCGGTCGCGCCCTGGGCCCCGATCCCGGGCGCCAGCAGCGGGCCGTTGACCGCGGCCAGGTCGATGCCCAGGTCGGTGACGGCGCTGCCGGTGGTGGCGCCGACGACGAGGCCGACGTCACCGGACGGCCGGGCGCCGGCGTTCTCGGCGGCCGCCGCCTCTGCGACGGCGCGGGCCACCGACCGGCCGTCGGCACCGGCGGCGTGCTGGACGGCGGCGCCCTCGGGGTTGGAGGTGAGGGCCAGCACGAACACCCCGCGCCCGTGGGCGGCGGCCACGTCCAGGACCGGGCGCAGCGAGCCGAAGCCCAGGTACGGGGAGACGGTCACGGCGTCCCCCGCCAGCGGGGAGTCGCCGGCGAAGGCGTCGGCGTAGGCGGCCATCGTGGAGCCGATGTCACCGCGCTTGGCGTCGACGATCGTCAGCAGCCCCGCGGCGCGGGCGTCGGCGACCACCCGCTCCAGGGCTGCCACGCCCCGCGAGCCGTGCCGCTCGAAGAAGGCCGCCTGCGGCTTGACGCAGGCCACGTGCCCGGCGAGCGCCTCGACGACGGTGCGCCCGAAGCGCTCCACGCCGGCGGCGTCGTCGGGCAGGCCCCAGGCCGCCAGCAGCGGCGGGTGCGGGTCGATGCCCGCGCACAGCGGACCGTGCGCGGCGACCGCCGCCGCCAGGCGCGCGCCGAAGCGCGCGCCCGCGGCGTCGCTCACGCCCGGAACCCGTCCCACGCCGCGGCCAGGACCGCGGTGTGCTCCTGCAGGGAGGCGACGTTCAGGCCGCCGCCGGCGCGCTGGGCCTCGATGGCCTGCACGGCGGCCGACAGCTCCTGCACCGTGGTGATGATGGGCGCCCCCACGGCGGTCGCCGCGGCGCGGATCTCGTAACCGTCGGCGCGGGCCAGGTGGCCGGAGGGGGTGTTGACGACCATCGCCACCTCACCGGCGCCGATGCGCCCGACGATCGTCGGCTCGCCGTCCTCGCTGGTGCCCTGCGACAGCTTGCGCACCACCGTGGACGGGATGCCGTTGCGCCGCAGCACGTCGGCGGTCCCCTGGGTGGCCAGCAGGGTGAAGCCGAGGTCGGCCAGCCGCTTGACCGGGAAGATCATCGCGCGCTTGTCGCGGTCGGCGACGGAGATGAACGCCGTGCCCCGCACCGGCAGGCCGCCGTAGGCGGCGGTCTGCGACTTGCCGAACGCCGTCGGGAAGTCGACGTCGATGCCCATGACCTCACCGGTGGAGCGCATCTCCGGCCCGAGCAGGGAGTCCACGACCTGCCCGTCGGCGGTGCGGAAGCGGGCGAAGGGCAGCACGGCCTCCTTCACCGACACCGGCGCCTCCACCGGCAGCACCCCCCCGTCGCCGCGGGCGGGCAGCAGCCCCTCCGCGCGCAGCTGGCGGATGGGCGTGCCCGCCATCAACCGGGCCGCGGCCTTGGCCAGCGGCACGCCGGTGGCCTTGGAGACGAACGGGACGGTGCGCGAGGCGCGCGGGTTGGCCTCCAGGACGTAGAGGATGTCCGCGGCCAGGGCGAACTGGACGTTGAGCAGCCCCCGCACCCCGACACCGCGGGCGATCGCCTCGGTCGCGGTGCGCACGCGCTCCAGCTCCGCGCGCCCCAGCGTGGCCGGCGGGATGACGCACGCGGAGTCGCCGGAGTGGATGCCGGCCTCCTCGATGTGCTCCATGATCCCGCCGAGGTACATCTCCTCGCCGTCGAAGAGGGCGTCGACGTCGATCTCCACGGCGTCGTCGAGGAAGCGGTCGACGAGGACGGGGCGCTCGGGCGAGACCTCCGTCGCCGTCGCCATGTACTCCTCCAGGCTCGGCTCGTCGTAGACGATCTGCATGCCGCGACCGCCGAGGACGTAGCTGGGCCGCACCAGGACCGGGTAGCCGATCCCGGCGGCGATGGCCCGGGCCTCCGGGAAGGAGGCCGCGGTGCCGTGCTTGGGGGCCACCAGCCCGGCCTGCTCCAGCACGCGGCCGAAGGCCCCGCGCTCCTCGGCGAGGTCGATGGCCTGCGGGGAGGTGCCGATGACCGGGACCCCGGCCTCGGCCAGCGCCGCCGCCAGCCCCAGCGGGGTCTGCCCGCCCAGCTGGACGATGACGCCGGCGACCGGACCGCAGCGCGTCTCGGCGTCCACGACCTCCAGGACGTCCTCGAGCGTCAGCGGCTCGAAGTACAGCCGGTCGGAGGTGTCGTAGTCGGTGGAGACCGTCTCCGGGTTGCAGTTGACCATGACGGTCTCGAAGCCGGCCTCGCGCAGCGCGAAGCTGGCGTGCACGCAGGAGTAGTCGAACTCGACGCCCTGGCCGATGCGGTTGGGGCCCGAGCCGAGGATGACGATGGCCGGCTTCTCGCGCGGGCGGGTCTCGTCCTCCTCGTCGTAGCTGGAGTAGTGGTACGGCGTGCTGGCCGCGAACTCGGCGGCGCAGGTGTCGACGGTCTTGTAGACCGGCCGCACCCCCAGGGCGTGGCGCACCCCGCGCACCACGGCCTCCGGCAGGTGCCGCAGCTCGCCGATCTGCGCGTCGGAGAACCCGTGCCGCTTGGCGTGGCGCAGCAGCTCCGGGGTCAGCTCGTCGGACTCGCGGACCTCGACGGCGATCTCGTCGATGAGGAAGAGCTGGTCCAGGAACCAGGGGTCGATCCTCGTGGACTCGAACAGCTCCTCGGGGGTGGCGCCGGCGCGGATGGCCTGCATGACCAGCCCGATGCGCTCGTCGGTGGGACGGGCCGCGCGGCGCAGCAGGTCGGCCCGGTCCCCCGGGTCGCCCACCCAGCTGAAGGAGGCACCGCGCTTCTCGGTGCTGCGCAGGGCCTTCTGCAGGGCCTCGGTGAAGTTGCGCCCCAGGGCCATCGCCTCGCCGACGCTCTTCATCGTCGTGGTGAGCGTGGTGTCGGCGGCGGGGAACTTCTCGAAGGCGAAGCGCGGGACCTTGACGACGACGTAGTCCAGCGTCGGCTCGAAGCTGGCGGGCGTGGAGCGGGTGATGTCGTTGGGGATCTCGTCGAGGGTGTAGCCCACGGCCAGGCGCGCGGCGATCTTGGCGATCGGGAACCCGGTGGCCTTGGAGGCCAGCGCCGAGGAGCGCGAGACCCGCGGGTTCATCTCGATGACGATGATGCGCCCGTCGGCGGGGTTGACCGCGAACTGGATGTTGCAGCCGCCGGTGTCCACGCCGACCTCGCGGATGACGGCGATGCCGATGTCGCGCATCCGCTGGTACTCGCGGTCGGTGAGGGTCATCGCCGGCGCGACGGTGATGGAGTCGCCGGTGTGCACGCCCATCGGGTCGAAGTTCTCGATCGAGCAGACGACCACGACGTTGTCGGCGCGGTCGCGCATGAGCTCGAGCTCGTACTCCTTCCACCCCAGGATCGACTCCTCCAGGAGGACCTCGGTGACCGGGGAGTGGTGCAGGCCCTGCCCGGCGATGCGGCGCAGGTCCTGCTCGTCGTAGGCGAAGCCGGAGCCCAGCCCGCCCATGGTGAAGCTGGGGCGCACGACGACGGGGTAGCCGAGGTCGCCGGCCGCGGCCAGGACCTCCTCCATCGAGTGGCACAGGTGGCTGCGGGCGGACTCGGCGCCGCAGCGCTCGACGACGCCCTTGAACAGCAGCCGGTCCTCGCCGAGCTTGATGGCGTCGACGTCGGCGCCGATGAGCTCGACGCCGTGCTCGGCCAGCACCCCGGACTCGAACAGCGCGATCGCGGTGTTCAGCGCGGTCTGCCCGCCCAGGGTGGCCAGCAGCGCGTCGGGCTTCTCCTTGGCGATGATCGCCTCGACGGTGGCGGGGGTGATGGGCTCGACGTAGGTGGCGTCGGCCATCTCCGGGTCCGTCATGATCGTCGCCGGGTTGGAGTTGACCAGGACCACGCGCAGGCCCTCGGCCTTGAGCACCCGGCACGCCTGGGTGCCGGAGTAGTCGAACTCCGCGGCCTGGCCGATGACGATGGGGCCGGAGCCGATGACGAGGACCGAGGAGATGTCGGACCGGCGGGGCATCAGGCGTTCTCCTCGGTGGTGTCGGTGGCGCCGGTCGTGTCGACGAGCTGCGCGGCGGGGGTGCCGCTCATGAGGTCGACGAACCGGTCGAACAGGTAGCCGGCGTCGTGCGGGCCGGCGGCGGCCTCGGGGTGGTACTGCACGCTGAAGGCGGGGACGTCCAGGCAGCGCAGCCCCTCCACCACGCCGTCGTTGAGCCCGACGTGGCTGACCTCGGCGCGCCCGTAGGGGGTGTCGCGGACCTCGCCGGCCCTGCCGTCGACGGCGAAGCCGTGGTTGTGCGCGGTCACCTCGACCTTGCGGGTGGCCAGGTCCATGACGGGCTGGTTGATCCCGCGGTGGCCGTACTTGAGCTTGTAGGTGCCGTAGCCCAGCGCGCGGCCCAGCAGCTGGTTGCCGTAGCAGATGCCGAAGAAGGGGATCCTGCGCTCCAGCACCCCCTGCAGCACCTCGATCTCGTGCGTGGCGGCGGCCGGGTCGCCGGGGCCGTTGGAGAAGAACACCCCGTCGGGGGCGGAGCCGTCCGGGCCGGCGGCCAGGACCTGCTCCAGCGAGGCGGTGGAGGGCAGCACGGTCACCTCGACGCCGCGCTCGGCCAGGCGCTGCGGGGTCATCGACTTGATGCCCAGGTCCACGGCCGCGACCGAGAAGCGGCGCTCGCCGACGGCGGGCACGACGTAGGCCTCGGGCGTGGAGACCAGGGAGGCCAGGTCGGTGCCCTCCATCGCGGGGGCGCTGCGCACCGCCTCCAGCAGCTCGGCCTCGCCGCGGGCGGCAGCCGGCCCGGAGAAGACGCCGACCCTCATGGCGCCGCGCTCGCGCAGGTGCCGGGTCAGCGCCCGGGTGTCGACGCCGGAGATGCCGACGACGCCCTGCGCGTCGAGCTCCTCGGCCAGGGTGCGCCGCGAGCGCCAGCTCGAGGGGATGCGCGCGGGGTCGCGCACGACGTAGCCGGCGACCCAGATGCGCGAGGACTCCTGGTCCTCGTCGTTGTAGCCGGTGTTGCCCACGTGCGGGGCCGTCATGACGACCACCTGACGGTGGTAGCTGGGGTCGGTGAGGGTCTCCTGGTAGCCGGTCATGCCGGTGGAGAAGACTGCCTCGCCGACGGTCTCGCCGACGCGGCCGTAGGCCTCGCCGCGGAACGTCCGGCCGTCCTCCAGGACGAGCACTGCGGGGACGCGGGCGCTCACCGCTCACCTCCGGGGTCGTTGGGGTTGTCCTTGTCGTTCTCGACCGCGCGTCGCCTCTCGCGCAGCAGGTCCTCCACCTGGGCGGCGAACCGGGGGCCGTCCGCGGCGCGCCGGGGCTTCACCCCGGTGTCGACGACGCGGCCGCCGAGCTTCCAGCGCAGGACGAGCAGGCCGTCTCCCCTGCCCATCCACTTGCCGACCATGCCCGGGCCGTGCCCGACGCCGACGACGTCGGCGAGCGGGACCACGAACGAGCGGGCGCCCTCGCGCAGGAAGCCGATGCCCTCGGGCAGGAACCCGACGGCGACGGCGCTGCGGGTGCCCAGGCCGTGGGCGGCGATGCGGTCCAGGGAGTTCTCCGCGTCGGTCGTGGAGACGTAGACGCCCTCCACGGCCTCGCGCATCGCCTTCCAGTCCCGCGAGCCGATCGGGCGGGGCAGTTCCTGGCGCTGGCGCAGCGCGCGCCCGCGGTAGCCCATGAACATCATCCGCCACAGCAGCAGCAGCACCAGGACGAGGAGGACCACCGCGAGGACCCTCATGCGCCGGCGCTCCCGCCCGGGCGGGAGCCGGAGGCGGTGGCGCGCCCGCGCAGGTACGTCGCCACGACCCGGCCGGGCAGCTGCATGCCCCGGAAGGGGGAGTTGCGCCCGGCGGTGGCCATCGCGGCCGGGTCGACCTCCCAGCGGGCGGCCGGGTCCAGCAGGACGAGGTTGGCGGGGCTGCCCGCCACCAGCGGCCGGCCGTGCCCGTCCAGGCGGCCGATGCGGGCCGGGGCGGTCGACATGCGGTCGGCGACCTGCGCCCAGTCCAGCAGCCCGGTGTCCACCATCGCGTGCTGGACCACCGACAGCGCGGTCTCCAGGCCGGTCATGCCCATCGCCGCGGCGGCCCACTCGCAGTCCTTGGCCTCCACCGGGTGCGGGGCGTGGTCGGTGGCGACGACGTCGATGGTGCCGTCGGCCAGGCCCTCGCGGACCGCCTCGACGTCGGCCTGCGTGCGCAGCGGCGGGTTGACCTTGTAGACGGGGTCGTAGCCGCGCACGAGCTCGTCGGTGAGCAGCAGGTGGTGCGGGGTGACCTCGGCGGTGACCTGCACCCCGCGCTGCTTGGCCCACCGGACGATCTCGACGGAGCCCGCGGTCGACAGGTGGCACACGTGCAGCCGGGAGCCGACGTGGTCGGCGAGCAGCACGTCGCGGGCGATGACCGCCTCCTCGGCGACGCTGGGCCAGCCGCGCAGCCCGAGGACCGCGGAGACGGTGCCCTCGTTCATCTGCGCGCCCTCGGTCAGCCGCGGTTCCTGGGCGTGCTGGGCGATCACCCCGTCGAAGGCCTTGACGTACTCCAGCGCGCGGCGCATGAGGACGGCGTCGGAGACGCAGTGACCGTCGTCGGAGAAGACCCGCACGCCCGCGGCGGAGTCGGCCATCGCGCCGAGCTCGGCCAGCTGCTCGCCGCGCAGGCCCACCGTCACGGCGCCGACCGGGCGCACGTCGGCGTGGCCGGCCGCCTCGCCGAGGCGCTGGACCTGCTCGACGACGCCGGCGGTGTCGGCCACGGGGAAGGTGTTGGCCATCGCGAACACCGCGGTGTAGCCGCCCAGGGCCGCGGCGCGGGTGCCGGACTCGACGGTCTCGGCGTCCTCGCGGCCGGGTTCGCGCAGGTGGGTGTGCAGGTCGACCAGGCCGGGCAGGGCGATGAGCCCGGCGGCGTCGACGACCTCGGCGCCCTCGGCGCTCAGCCCCTGCCCGACGGCGGCGATCTCGCCGTCGCGCAGCAGCAGGTCGGTCGGCTCGCCGCCGAGCGGCCGCGCCTGCCTGATCAGGGTGGTGGTGCTCACGCGTCCCCTCCCGGGAGCTCGCCGGCCAGCAACAGGTACAGCACCGCCATGCGCACCGCGACGCCGTTGCCGACCTGCTCGACGATGGTGGAGCGGGCCGAGTCCGCGGCGTCGGCGGAGATCTCCAGCCCGCGGTTCATCGGGCCGGGGTGCATGACGATCGTCCGCGCGCCCAGCGCGGCCAGGCGCTGGCGGCCCAGGCCGTAGCGGCGGCTGTACTCGCGCGCGGAGGGGAAGAACGAGCCCTTCGAGGCGTCCATCCGCTCGGCCTGCACGCGCAGCATCATCACCGCGTCGGGGGCGACGGCGGCCAGGGCGGCGTCGAGGTCGTGCGAGACCGCGCACGGCCAGGCCTCGACCCCGACGGGCAGCAGCGTCGGCGGGGCCACGAGCGTGACGTGCGCGCCGAGGGTGTGCAGCAGCAGCACGTTGGAGCGCGCCACCCGCGAGTGCAGGACGTCGCCGACGACGACCACGCGGACCCCGTCCAGGTCCCCGGTGCCGCCGCGCAGGTGCTTGCGCATCGTGTACGCGTCCAGCAGCGCCTGGGTGGGGTGCTCGTGGGTGCCGTCGCCGGCGTTGACGACGGCGCCGCGCGTCCAGCCCGCGTGCGCGAGGCGGTGCGGGGCGCCCGAGGCGCCGTGGCGGACGACGACCGCGTCGGCGCCCATGGCCTCCAGGGTCAGGGCGGTGTCCTTCAGGCTCTCGCCCTTGGAGACGCTGGAGCCCTTGGCGGAGAAGTTGATGACGTCGGCCGACAGCCGCTTGGCCGCGGCCTCGAAGGAGGTGCGGGTGCGGGTGGAGTCCTCGAAGAAGAGGTTGACCACGGTGCGCCCGCGCAGCGTGGGCAGCTTCTTGATCTCCCGGCGCTGGGTGGCGGCCATCTCCTCGGCCACGTCCAGCACCCGCACGGCGGCGGCGGCGTCGAGGTCGGCCGCGGACAGCAGGTGGCGCATCACCGGCTCCCCCCGCCGGTGCCGCCGGCGCCGCCGGCGGTGATGACGACCGCGTCGCGGCCGTCGAGCTCCTCCAGCAGCACGCGCACGCGCTCGCTGGAGGAGGTGGGCAGGTTCTTACCGACGTGGTCGGCGCGGATCGGCAGCTCGCGGTGGCCGCGGTCGACGAGGACGGCCAGGCGCACCACCCGGGGGCGGCCGAAGTCGTTGAGCGCGTCCAGCGCGGCGCGGATCGTGCGCCCGGAGTAGAGGACGTCGTCGACGAGCACGACGACCTTGTCGTCGATGCCGCCCGGCGGCAGCTCGGTCGGCGACAGCTCGCGGGTGGGGTGCCGGCGCAGGTCGTCGCGGTACATCGTGATGTCCAGCGCACCGGCGGGCACGTGCGAGCCCTCGACCTCGGTCAGGCGCTGGGCCAGCCGGCGCGCCAGCGGCACGCCGCGGCGCGGGATGCCGAGCAGGACGAGGTCGTCCGCTCCCTTGTTGCTCTCCAGCAGCTCGTGCGCGATGCGCGTCACGGCCCGCTGGACGTCGGCTCCCTCGAGGAGCACCCGGCCCTGCTCGGGCGGGTCTGCCTGGTCCTGGGCAGCACTCACAGCGACCTCCTTCCCCGCCTCACGGGACGGATCCTTAAAGGACGTCTGCACCGCCGGAGCGCCCGTGGGGACGGGCGCGGCGGGCACTCCGACCCTACAGGAGGGGCCACCGGCCGGCGGCGAGGGGTCGGACCGGTCCCACCGCTGTCGTTGTGGGGTCAAGCGCTCACAAGGAGTAATGCCCGTGGTGCCGAGAGGGTGGAGATTCCAAAGAAGAGGGTGCAGGACGGCAGGTCAGCTTGACGAAGGTGTTCACGCTCCGTGACGATTCTCGGCATGGCATCGGACTACTCCCGCGCACTCGGATCGCGCCTCCGCGCGATCCGTACTCAACAGGGGCTGTCCCTGCACGGCGTCGAAGAGAAGTCCGAGGGACGGTGGAAGGCCGTCGTCGTCGGGTCCTACGAACGCGGCGACCGTGCGGTGACCGTCCAGCGGCTCGCTGAGCTCGCGGACTTCTACGGGGTCCCCGTCTCGGCACTGCTCCCCGAGGGCGCCCCGCAGGGCAGCTCCGAGCCGCCGCCGCGGCTCGTGCTCGACCTCGAGCGCCTCCAGGAGGTGCCCGCCGAGAAGGCCGGCCCCCTCGACCGCTACGCGAAGACCATCCAGTCCCAGCGCGGCGACTACAACGGCCGGGTCCTGTCGATCCGCGCCGACGACCTGCGCACGCTGGCCGTCATCTACGACGTGCCGGCCACGACCCTGTGCGACGAGTTCATCGCCTGGGGCGTGCTCAACGCCGACGCCCGGCGGGCCGTCGAGCACGGCTGACGCGCCGGACAGCACCCACGACGACGGCCCGGTCCCCGAGAGGGGGCCGGGCCGTCGTGCTGCGCGGG
>NZ_JBJLSF010000078.1:0-23243 GCF_050871885.1 Kineococcus aridisoli
CCCCCCCCCCCCCCCCCCCCCCCCCCCCCCCGCCCCCCCCCCCCCCCCCCCCCCCCCCCCCCCCCCCCCCCCCCCCCGCCCCCCCCCCCCCCCCCGCCCCCCGGGGGGCTCGGCTAGCGTCGCCGCATGGGTGTGACACTGGCCAAGGGCGGGAACGTCTCGCTGACGAAGGTGGCGCCGAACCTCACGGAGGCGCAGGTCGGTCTGGGCTGGGACGTGCGGACGACGACGGGCCTGGACTTCGACCTGGACGCCAGCGCGCTGCTGCTCGGCGCCGGCGGCAAGGTGCTCTCCGACGGCCACTTCGTCTTCTACAACCAGCTCGCCAGCCCCGAGGGGTCCGTGCGCCACACCGGCGACAACCGCACCGGTGAGGGCGAGGGCGACGACGAGGTGATCGAGGTCGACCTGCTCTCGGTGCCCGAGCAGTGCCAGCGGATCGTCTTCGCCGTCTCCATCCACGACGCCGACGCGCGCCGGCAGAACTTCGGCCAGGTCGTCAACGCCTTCATCCGGCTGGTCAACCGCGCGGACGGCAGCGAGGTCGTGCGCTACGACCTGTCCGAGGACGCCTCCACGGAGACGGCGATGGTCTTCGGCGAGGTCTACCGCCACTCGGGCGAGTGGAAGTTCCGCGCCGTCGGCCAGGGCTACGCCAACGGTCTGCTCGGCATCGCGCAGGACTTCGGCGTCGACGTCGCCTAGTGACGTCGCCCAGGGACGTCGCCTAGCTCGCCGGGGCGGAGGGCGCGCAGCCGTCCGGGCCGCAGACCTGCTCCCCCTCGTCCTCCCCCTCGGCGGCCCCGCCGACGGGGGTGAGCGGCCGGCCGTCCGCCCAGGCCCGCTCCAGGACCGCGAGGAACTGCTCCGCCGGCTGGGCGCCCGAGACGCCGTAGCGGCGGTCGACGACGAAGAACGGCACCCCGCGCGCGCCCAGGGCCGCGGCCTCGGCCTCGTCGGCGCGCACGGCGTCGACGAAGCGGCCCTGCTCCAGGACCTCGCGGGCCTCGGCGGCGTCCAGGCCCGCCTCGGCCGCCAGCCGCACCAGGGTCTCCCGGTCGCCCAGCGGCTCGCCCTCGCTGAAGTGGGCGCGCAGGAAGCGCTCGCCGACGGCGTCCTGCACCCCGCGCAGCCCCGCGAGGTGGACCAGCTGGTGGGCGTCGAGGGTGTTCGCCGGCACGGAGACGTCCTGGTGGAACTCCAGCCCCTCCGCGGCGGCCGTCGCGTCCACGGACGCGACCACCGCACGGACCTCCTCCACGCCCCGGCCGAGCTTGGCGGCCAGCCGCCGGGCGTGCTCGTCGCTCGGGCCGGCCGCGCGCGCGGTGGCCGAGACCGCGCCCGGGTCCAGCTCGAACGCCTTCCACTCCACCTCGACCTCGTCGGCGTGCTCGAAGCCGCGCAGGGCGCGCTCGAAGCGGCGCTTGCCGACGCAGCACCACGGGCAGACGACGTCGGACCAGATCTCCACCTTCACGCCTGCGGCAACCGGCCGCCGGGCAGGGCTGTTCCGCCGGGCGCCGCGTCCGCTGCTGCGGACGGGTGGGCGCCGGGGTCAGTCCCCGCCGCCGCCACCGCCGGAGCTGTCGCCGCCGGAGCCGCCGCCGTCGCCCCAGCCGCCCCAGCCGCCGCCGTCGTGGTGGTGGGAGTGGGAGTGGTGGCGGATCCCGGTGTCCGGCAGCTCCACGGACCCGCCTAGGGACTCGCCGGCCGCGCCACCGGCCACCCCGGGCCACACGCCCCCGTCGGCGGAGCGGCGCTGGCCCGGCCGCGTCCGCGAGCACACCCGGCCCACCAGGGCCGCCACGAGCAGGATCACCACGAGCGAGACCATGACCGTCAGCACTGCCGCGCCTCCTTCGGCCGGGAGCCCCGGGAGGGCCCGATGACCCACGGTGGCACACCGGCGGTGGATGCGCGAGGGCTTCGTGCCCACCCGCGGCCGTCCGGGCTGGACGATCTGCCCGCTCAGGCGGGGCGGCGCTGCCAGGTGCCGATGCGGAAGCGGGGGCCGCGCGCGGAGGTGCGCCAGCCGTCGGCGGGGTCCACCGCGGTGCGCACCCACTCCGGCCCGATCGCGGGGGCCGCGGTGTCGCCGTCGACGACGAGGTCGACCTCGGTGACCTCCAGCCGGTCCGCGTGCGGCAGGGCGGCCTCGTAGACCGCGCGGCCGCCGACCACCCACACCCGCGGGGCGCTCGCCAGCGCCGCCGCCAGGTCGCCGCAGACCTCGGCGCCCTCGGCGCGGTAGCCGGGGGTGCGGCTCAGGACGACGTTGCGCCGCTGCGGCAGCGGGCGGAAGCGCGGCGGCAGGGACTCCCAGGTGGCCCGGCCCATGACGACCGTGGTGCCGCTCGTCAGCGCGGAGAAGTGCGCCAGGTCCTCGGGGACGTGCCACGGCAGCCGGCCGTCGACGCCGATGACGCCGTTGGCCGACTGCGCCCAGACCAGGCCGATCACGCGCTCCCCCGGTGCCCCGTGCCCGGACCCGCTCAGACCGCGACCGGCGCCTTGATGGCCGGGTGGTGGCGGTAGCCGACGAGCTCGAAGTCGGAGAACTCGTGCTCGAAGAGCCCGGCGGGGCGCACCACGAGCTCGGGGAACGGGTACGGCGTGCGCGTCAGCTGCTCGGCGACCTGCTCGACGTGGTTGTCGTAGACGTGGCAGTCGCCGCCGGTCCAGACGAAGTCGCCGGGCTCCAGGCCGACCTCGGCGGCCACCAGCACCGTCAGCAGCGCGTAGCTGGCGATGTTGAACGGCACGCCCAGGAAGAGGTCCGCGGAGCGCTGGTAGAGCTGGCAGGACAGCTTCCCGTCGGCGACGTGGAACTGGAACAGCACGTGGCACGGCGCCAGCGCCATCTTCTCCAGCTCCCCCACGTTCCAGGCGGAGACGACCATCCGGCGCGAGTCCGGGTCGGTCCGCAGCGTCTGCAGCACCTGGGCGACCTGGTCCACGTGGCGGCCGTCGGGGGTGGGCCAGGAGCGCCACTGCACGCCGTAGACGGGGCCGAGGTCGCCGTGCTCGTCGGCCCACTCGTCCCAGATGCTCACCCCGCGCTCCTGCAGCCAGCGCACGTTGCCGTCCCCGCGCAGGAACCACAGCAGCTCCAGCGCGACCGACTTGAAGTGCACCCGCTTGGTGGTGACGAGCGGGAAGCCCTGCGAGAGGTCGAAGCGCATCTGGTGGCCGAAGACGCTGCGGGTGCCGGTGCCCGTGCGGTCGGACTTGCGCGTCCCGGTGGCCATCACGTGCCGCAGGAGGTCCTCGTACTGGGTGTCGATCCGCTCAGCCGCCACGGGCCGACAGCCTAGGCGAGGCCGGGCGCTCAGCCGACGTGCCGCCCGGCCAGGTGCGCGTCGAAGCCGTCGTCGTCGGCCGCCTCGCCGCGCACGACGGCGGCGATGCGGGCCAGCCACGCGGCGCCGGCGACGTCGTGGACGCTGTGGTGCGGCACGAGCACCGGGTAGGGCGTGACCGGCACGCCGTCGGCGGGGCGCACGTCCACGTGCGCGACGGCGTGCCCGTGCGCGTGCAGCCAGTCGGCCATCGCGTAGTCGGTGCGCGAGTCCCCCACCGTGCGCCAGGCGCGCGGCAGCGGCCCGTCGGCGGCCAGCAGCCGCAGCGCGACCTCGGCGCCGCGGTCCTTGCCCAGCAGCACCGACTCGACGTCGGTGGAGATGATCGTGGGGTCGATGCGCCAGTCGACGCGGCCGCGGCCGTCGGGGTGCTCCTCGCCCCGCCAGGTGACGCCGAGGTCGAGGCCGGCGAAGACGGCCAGCGCTGCCCGCTCGTAGTCCCCCTGGCGGGCCAGGTAGGTGGCCGAGTCCACGTCCAGGCGCTGCTCCAGGGAGACCATCGCGCGCTTGCCCTCGTCGACGAAGAGGACGTCGGCGAAGGACTCCCGCGCCAGCGCCTCCAGCGCCCGCGCGGCCGGTGCGGGCACCGCGAGCTGCTCGTCGACGGTGACCGGGCCGATCCCGTCGGCGCTCACCGAGAAGGTGACGGCGCCCTTCTCGCAGACCGCGTGCAGCCGCGCGGCCGCCGGCAGGCCCGCCGCCAGCAGCGGGCCGACGACCTGCTCGCGCAGGAACTCGTCGGAGCGGCCCGTGTTGAAGACGACGGGCACCCCGGCGGCCAGCAGCTCCAGCAGGCTCTCCAGCAGCCCGGGTGCGCTGATCGATCGGGTCACCGGGCTGGCGACGGGGCCGTCGACGTCGAGGAGGAGGCCGAAGGGCGGGGCGGTGTCGCTCACCCGCCGATCCTGCCCGACGGCCGCGCCCGGTCCTGCGCCCGGTCCTCGACGAGGGCCGCGATGCCGTCCAGCACGCGCTGCACGCCGAAGCGGTACGCCTGCCCGGGGTCGTGGGCGCTGGCGTTCGCGGTGCCGGCGGCGGTGCCGATCCGCACGGCGCGCGGGTAGCGCGCCGGGTCCAGCACGCGCTCCAGCAGCGGGCCGGCGGTGGCCCACCACTGCGCGTCGTCGGTGCCGCTCTCGCGGCGCGCCGCGCGCGCGTCGGCGCTGTCGCGGGCGCAGGCGCGCACGACGAGCAGCAGGTGCGTCAGGCAGGAGTCGACGGTGACGTCGTCCAGGCCGGTGCCGTCGAAGGCGGCCAGCTCGTGCTCGTACTTGGCCAGCTGCCCCGGGCCCAGCACCGGGCGCAGCGTGGAGATCCCGGCGGCCCAGGGGTGCTGCTCGTGGAGGCGGCGGTTGTCCTCGGCGACCGCGGCCACGCGCTCGCGCCAGGGGCGGCCGGTGGTGTCCTCGCGGGAGGCGGAGGCGTAGGCGGCGTCCAGCAGCAGGTCGAGCAGCTCGTCGCGGTCGGCCACGTAGGTGTACAGCGACATGGGGGCCACGCCGAGGCGCTCGGCGACGCGGCGCACGGTGAGCGCCGCCAGGCCCTGCTCGTCGGCGAGCGCGGTGGCCGCGGCGACGACGGTGTCCAGGTCGAGGCTGCGGCGCGGGCCGCGGGCCGGCACCGCGGCGGGGTCGCGCCAGAGCAGGGCCAGGGTGCGGGCGGGGTCGGCGGCGCTGGTGCGGTCGGGGCTCACGGGAACATCCTGGCTGCTCGTACGTTGTACGGCGTACCCTGTACGCCGTACGGGGTGGAGAGAGGGGTTCCCGTGCAGATCACCGGTACCGCGGTCTCGCTGACCGTCGACGACGTCGAGGCCTCCAGCGGCTTCCTCGTCGAGCACTTCGGCTTCACCGAGGCGATGGCCGCCGACGGCTTCGCCAGCCTCACCCGCCCCGACGCGGGCGCGCACGTGGTCTACCTGCGCCGGGGGCTGGCCACGCTGCCCGCCGACCAGCGCGACGAGCACGCCCGGGGGCTGATCCTCGCCTTCGAGGTCGACGACCTCGAGGGCGAGCTGGCCCGCCTGCGGGCGGAGGGGGTGGCGATCACCATGCCGCTGACCGTCGAGGAGTGGGGCGAGCGGGCCTTCCAGGTCCGCGACCCCAACGGGGTCGTCGTCCAGCTCGTCGACTGGAACGGCGCCGCCTGACCTGGATCGGTGATCTTCCTCCAGCGCTGCCGCTGGAGGAAGATCACCGATCGGGGAAGGGTCAGGTCCAGTACAGGTAGCGCGCCGAGGGCAGCCGGTCGGCCACAGCCTCCTCGAACCAGGTGCGCAGCTCGCGCATGGCGTCCTTGTCGTAGACGTACTTCACCGCGCCGAACCTGCCGTGCTTGCGCGAGCGGGTGGACTCCTCCAGGTCCAGCTTGGTGCGCGGGTACCAGCCGAGCTGCACGTCCTTGCTCTTGGGCGTGAAGCGGTGGGTGATGCACTCCACGGTGAGGTCGGCGCCGGCCGGCAGCTGGGCCGCGGCGGCCTCCAGCAGCTCGGCGTAGCGCTCGCGCCAGTCCTCCACCGGCATGATCGGGGCGATCGTCAGGCCGACGGGGTAGCCGGCGCGGGCCAGCCGGCCCAGCGCGCGCAGCCGCGCGCCGACGCGGGCGGTGCCGCCCTCGAAGCGCTCGACGTCGCGCACGTTGACGGAGGCGCGCACCCGGGTGCGCCCGCCGTGCGGCAGGTCCAGCAGGCCGTCGACGTCGTCGTACTTGGTGGTCAGCCGCAGCTGCACCGGACCCGGCCAGTCGTGGGTGCCGAAGTGGGCGATCGTCGCCGCCAGCGAGCCGGTGACGTGCTCGATCGCCAGCGGGTCGGTGTAGCAGGAGGCCTCGAACGTCGTGCCCTCGTGCCCGCGCTCGGCCGTGCCGGAGGTCACCGCGCCGGCGCCGACGACCTCGTCGAGGCCGGCGAGGATGCGCGGCAGGTCGGCGTAGACGCGGGTGATCGGCGGGCCCGCCAGCGAGCCCGCCAGGTAGCAGTACTGGCAGTGCCCGGGGCAGCCCTCGGCGATGGGGAAGGAGAAGTCCGCGCTCGGCGGGATCGGCGTCGGCCGGCGCTTGGAGGCCGCGCTCGTGACGACGGCGAGCGTCTTCTTCGCCCGCGCGTAGGTGGCCCGCTCGTCCTCCCCGCGCAGCGGCGGCAGGCGGTCGCCGTCCAGCAGGCGGACGTCGTCGACGCCGGCGGCGACGAGCCGGTCGACGATGGCGCGCCCGTGCGGCTCGGCCTGCGCGGAGGCGGTGACGAGGACGTGGCGCGGGGTCCACAGGACGGGCCCGCGAGGGGCGGCGGCGGTGCTGGCGGCGGTGGCGGCGGTGGTGCCGGCGGCGGCGGGGACGGTCTCGAGCGTCATCACCTCCTTCAACACCGGCGGCCCCCGCGCGCGTCCACCGGGCGCTGTGCCGTGCGCCACGCCGGCCCTGCGGCGATCATCGGGGGGTGGTGGTCGAGCAGCTGTTCCGCACGGCGGCCGCCGTGCGCTCGGGCAAGGCGCTGCACCCGCGGGGGGCGGTCGTGCCCGCCACGGTGGTGCGGCACGGGCTGTCCCCGCGCACCGGCGTCGGGTGGGTGGACGAGCCCGGTGAGGACCGCGCGCTCGTGCGCCTGTCGCGGGGGGCCGGGCTGCCGCCACCGCTGCCGGACGTCCTCGGCCTCGCCCTGCGCGTGACCTCCCCGGCGGGCGAGCCGTGGGACCTGCTGCTGGCGAGCACGGGCGAGGGCGTGCTGGGCCGGCGCCTGCCGCAGCCGCGCCGGTGGCCGGGCGCCTTCTGCTCCAGCGTCGCCGCCTTCACCACCCCCGGCGGGCCGCTGCTCGTGGGCGCCAAGGAGCGCGGCGGCCGGTGGCTGCTGGCGGTGGCGCGGCCGCGGGGAACCTGGCGGCCCTTCGCCGAGCTGGTGCTGCACGCCGACCCCCGCACGGCCGACGACGAGCCGCTGACCTTCGAGCCGGTGCGCCACGCGGTGCCCGGGCTGGGCTTCTCCCGCCGCTGGCGGCGCGTGCGCGAACCCGGGTACGCGGGCTCGCGGGAGGGCCGGGGGCAGGCGGGGTCCTGACCCCTGGGCGCGTCAGGCGGGGGCGTCGGCGGGGGCGTCGGCGGGGGCGAACCAGTGCGATTCCGGCGCCGGGCGGCCGAACAGCCAGCCCTGCGCCCGCCGCCACCCCTGGCGCTGCACGTGCGCTGCCTGCGCGGCCGTCTCGACCCCCTCGCAGACCCCCAGCAGCCCGAACCCCTCGGCCAGCCCGGCGACCGCCGCGGCGATCCGGTCCGAGGAGGCGTCCGCGGGCAGGTCGGCGACGAAGGAGCCGTCGAGCTTCAGCCCGCTCACCGGCAGCCGGCGCAGGTAGGACAGCGAGGAGTACCCGGTGCCGAAGTCGTCGAGCAGGACGTCCACGCCCAGGGCGGCGAGCGCGTGCAGCTCCCCCTCCGTGACGCTGTCCCCGTCGACCACCGAGGTCTCCAGCAGTTCCACCGCCAGCCGCTGCGGGGCGAGCCCGCGCCGGCGCAGCCCCTGCGCGACCGCGGTGGCGAACGTGCCGTCGAGGCGGGCGGCGCAGGTGTTCACCGCGACCCGGGTGCCGGGCCGGCGGGCCAGGAAGTCCAGGACCTCCTCCAGGACGACGGCGTCGACGGCGGGCACCAGGCCGCAGTCCTCGGCCGCCGGCAGGAAGTCCTCGGGCAGCAGCAGCCCGCGCTCGGGGTGGCGCCAGCGCACCAGGGCCTCGAACCCCGTGCGCCGCCGCTCCGGCAGCGCGACCACCGGCTGGTAGTGCACCTCGAGCTCGCCGCGCTCCAGCGCGCGCCGCAGGTCGTTCTCCAGCAGCAGCCGCTGCACCGCCTGCTCGCGCATCGCGGCGGTGTGCACGCGCACGCACCCGCCGCCGGCCGCCTTGGCGGCGTCCAGGGCGGTGTTCGCGTCGCGCAGCGCGACCGCCGCGTCCAGCGGTCCCAGCACCGGGTCCGGCCGCGCGAGGTCGAGGACGACCAGGCCGGTGCTCACCGAGCAGCGGATCTCGCGGGGGGCGCCGGGACCGCCCAGGACGACGGGGGCGGCCAGGCCGCCGTTCAGCCGGGTGGCCACCTCCACCGCCTCCCGCACCTCGGCCAGGCCCGGCAGCAGCACGAGGAACTCGTCGTCGCCGAGGCGGGCGACGACGTCGCCGGCCCGCACCCCGGCCAGCAGGCGCTCGGCCACGGCGACGAGCACCTCGTCGCCGGCGGCGTGGCCCAGGCTCTCGTTGACGACGCGGAAGCGGTCCAGGTCGCAGGTGAGCACGCCCAGCAGCCCGCGGCCGCCGCGCAGCCGCTCGTCGAGGTCGGCGACGACGCCCGAGCGCGCGCGCAGCCCGGTCAGCGGGTCGAGCTCGCCGTCGCCCGCGCGGTGGCGGCGCACGCCGTCGGCGAAGACCTGGACGACCACCACGCCCGCACCGTCCGGGGCGGTGGCGAGCGCGGAGACGGCCGGGGTGCGGGTGGTGCCGCCGCCGGGGCGCGCCAGCAGGACGTCGGTGGTGACGGCGGACGCGCCGGTCAGCAGCGCCTCGACGACGCCGTCGGCGTCGTAGGCGCCGTCCGCGGTGGACAGCACGTCGGCCAGCTTGCGGCCGACGACGTCCGCCACGTCGTGCGCGAGCGCGTCGCAGAACGCCTGGTTGACCCGCAGCAGGACGCCGTGCAGGTCCGCGACCGCGACGCCGACGCCGGTGGTGGCGAAGACCTGCCCGACGTCGAGGCGCCACTGGTGGTGGTCCACGGCGCCTCCCTGCGCTGGTGCGACGACACGACCGGGCTCCCGGGACGCCTCTTCTAGAAGAGCTCCCGGGGAGCAGTCTGGCCCCTGCGGGCGCGCTGCACAAACGTCGCGGGATCGACGCGCGTGCACCCGAACGGGCGACCGGCGCCCCCGCAGGTGCCCGCGGCGCTCAGGGCGGGCGCACCGCGCGTCGATCCCGGACGGGTGGAGGACGACACCCGGCGCGAGCGACGCTCGATCAGCCTGCGCACCAGGCTGCTCGTGCTCGTCCTCGTGCCCCTGCTGGGCTTCTCCGCCTCCGCCGGCGTCCTGGTCACCCACCGCGTGCAGCGGGTGGGCGCCGCCCAGGACGCCGTCGCGCAGCTGCACGCCGCCGTGGTCCTCGACGGCCTGCGTGCCCGCGTCGTCCAGGAGGCCATCCCCCTGGTCTCCAGCGTCGAGCTGCTCGACCTCGCCGGCGACGGCCTCGACCGCGCCCGGCTGGCCGGCGACCTGGCGGGCCTCTACACCGACGCCGCCCGGCGCACCGACACCGCCCTCGCGCTCGCCCAGGACGACCCGCTGACCCGCGCCGCGGCGCGGGAGGCGGCCGGGCGCCTGGAGGCCGTGCGCGCCTCCCGCGGCACCGGCCCGACCCCCAGCCAGCGCGAGACGAGCAACCGCCAGCTGTTCGACAAGTACCGCTACCTCGTGCGCCAGCTCGCCGACGAGGTCGACGCCCACCTGGCCACCGCCGCCGGGGGCGGCGACGACGAGCGGCTGGAGCACGCCGTGCGCGACCTGCAGCGCACCGCCCGCGCCACCACCCTCGCCGGCGAGGAGGTGCCCTTCTACCTGGGCCTGGTCTCCGCGCCCGTCGGCGGCACCGGGCCGGCGCGCTCGGCGTTCCTGGCCAGCTGGTCCGGCTTCGGGCTCGCCGCCGCCGACATCAGCGCCACCAGCCGCCCCGCCGTGCGCTCCGCCTGGGTGCGCGCCCGGGCCCACCCCGACGCCCGCTCCGTGGACGCCACCCTGGCCGCCGCCGTGGCCGCCGACGCCTCCGGGGAGGGCGCGCGGCCGACGTCGGCGACGCTGCTGGACCTCAGCCGCGCCGTCGTCGGCCGCGACGACGCGCTGCGCGCCGTCCTGGACACCGCCGCCGCGCAGGCCGTCGAGGCCGCCGAGGCCGTCCGCGAGCAGTCCCGCCGCGAGCTGGTGCGCTACGGCGGCCTCACGGCGCTGCTGCTCGTGCTCTCCCTCGGCGGCGTGCTCACCGTCAGCCGCTCGATCGCCGGCCCGCTGGCCCGCCTGGCCACCGCCGCCCGCGCCATCAGCCTCGGCGACCTCGTCGACGTGCGCGTCGAGGGGCCGCCGGAGGCGCGCACCGTGGCCCGCGGCCTGGGCGCCGCCGTCACCAGCCTGCGCACGGTGCAGGCCCAGGCGCAGGCCGTCGCCGACGGGGCGCTGGACTCCGAGATCGTGCGCCGGCCGCTGGGCGGTCCCCTCGGCGCCGTCGTGCACGCCTCCGTCCAGCAGATCATCACCGCCGTGCACGACCGCGAGCAGCTGCAGGAGGACCTGGCGCACCAGGCCACCCACGACGCGCTGACCGCGCTGCCCAACCGGGCCGAGGCGCTGGCCCAGACCGACCGCGCGCTGCGCCGCACCGCCCGCACCGGCGACCGCGTCGGGCTGCTGTTCATCGACCTCGACCAGTTCAAGGCCGTCAACGACACCCTCGGCCACGGCGCCGGCGACGACGTGCTGCGGGCCGTGGCGCAGCGCCTGCGCGAGCGGGTGCGCGCCGTCGACGTCGTGGCCCGCCTGGGCGGGGACGAGTTCGTCGTCCTCGTCGAGCCCGTCGCCGACGTCGAGGGCCTGGTCGACCTCGGCCACCAGCTCATCCAGACCCTCGGCGCGCCCATCGCCGTCGGCGGGCACGGCGGCGCGCAGGGCGAGTGCGAGGTCCGCACCGGCGCCAGCGTCGGCATCGCCGTCAGCCGCACCGGCCAGGGGCCGGAGGCGGTCGACGCCGACCGGCTGCTGCAGGAGGCGCACACCGCCGCCTACCGCGCCAAGGCCGACGGCCGCGGGCGCGTGGAGGTCTACGACGACGAGCTGCGGCAGGCGCTGGCCGAGCGGGCCGCCGTCGAGGAGGGCCTGCGGCACGCGCTGGCCGCCGACGAGCTCGTCCTGCACTACCAGCCCGTCACCGACCTGGCCACGGGCCGGGTCCGCAGCGTCGAGGCGCTGGTGCGCTGGCAGAAGCCCGGCGAGGGGCTGGTGCCCCCGGGCCGGTTCATCCCCGTCGCCGAGGGCTCGGACCTGGTCTGCGACCTCGGCCGCTGGGCGCTGCGCACCTCGCTGGCCCAGCTGGTCGCCTTCGACCGCGAGGGCGGGCCGTGCGCCGGGCTGCGGGTGGCGGTCAACGTCTCCGGCCGCCACCTGCGCTCCCCGCGCCTGCTGGACGACGTGCGCGAGGCGCTGGCGGGCGCCGGGATCGCCCCGGACCGGCTGACGCTGGAGATCACCGAGACCGTCATGGTGGAGGACCGCGTCGCCTGGGCCCGCCTGGAGCAGCTGCGGTCGGTGGGCGTGCGGGTGGCCATCGACGACTTCGGCACCGGGTACACCTCCTTCGGGCAGCTGGCCCGGGTGCCCGTGGACGTGCTGAAGGTGGACCGCAGCTTCGTCGCCTCCGACGACCCGCGCACGGTGGAGCTGGTGCGCCTGGTCGTCGGCGCCGCCCGCAGCTTCGGGCTCGGCGTCGTCGCCGAGGGCGTCGAGGAGCCCGGGCAGGTGCGCGCGCTGCAGGCCACCGGCTGCGACACCGCGCAGGGGTTCTGGTTCGCGCGCCCCGTCCCGGCGCAGGCGCTGGCCGCGGCCGTGCTCGGCTGCGGCGACGCCTTCGAGCGCAGCCGCCGGTTCGAGACCGTGCCCTGACGCGGCGTACCCTCCCGTGGGTCCTTCACGAGGAGACGACGTGCCCACCACGACCACCGCAGCGGCCGGGCTGACCGCGGGTTCCGTCAGCGACGACGCCATCCGCTCCTGCATGACCAACTGCTCCCGGGGCGAGGCGCACCGCATGCGCGTGCCGGCCCGGGTGCGCGGCAGCGACCCCGCCCGCGAGGTGGTCGGCTGGCGCGACCCCCGGGCCGCCGAGCGCGGCTGGCTGCTGGTGCCGCTCGGCGAGGCCGTCGTCGGCCTGGCGCTGCGCGCCGCCCCCGGTGGCGGTGCGCGCACCACCGCCGTCTGCGACCTGTGCGGCACCACCCGGGCACCCGGCGAGGTGTCGCTGTTCGTGGCCGCGCGGGCGGGCGAGCCCGGGCGGCGGCGCGAGCCCGTCGGCACCCGCGCCTGCAGCGACCTGGCCTGCGCGGACAACGTGCGCGTCCTGCGCCCGACCCCGACGCTGCGCCCCGAGCCCGGGCTGAGCATCGCCCAGCGCGCGCAGGCGCTGCACGAGCGGGCCGCCGCCTTCGCGCAGCGGGTGCTCGCCACCGCCTGAGCCGGCGGGCCCGCCCGGGGTTCGACCCCGGCGGGCGGGGGTAGCTGGGGGGCATGCAGAAGCAGCTCGCCGCCGGGCGGCGCGACGGCGCGGCCCGGCCCTCCCTGGCCCGCCGCCTGTCCTGGATCGGCGTCCTCGCCGCCGGGGTGATCGCCTACGTCGTGGTCCTCGACGTCATGGTGAGCACCCGCAACCTCAACTTCTTCCCCTCGCTGCTGCTCATCGGCTCCATCACGGTGCCGCTGACGGTGCTCACCTTCGCCGACCTCGGCGGGCGCGACGTGCCCGCCCGCGGCTGGCTCGTGGCCACCGCCGCCATCGGCGGCGGGGTCGTCGGCACGGTCGCCGCGGGCCTGTGGGAGTACCGCTCGATGGTGCAGCTGGGCCCGCTGTCGATCCTGCTCGTCGGCGTCATCGAGGAGGCCGCCAAGCTCATCGTGCCGCTGGTGCTGCTGGTGCTCACCCGCCCGCGGGACCCGCGCGGGGGCATCGTCGTGGGCATCGCCGCCGGCACCGGCTTCGCGGTGCTGGAGACGATGGGCTACGGCTTCCAGGCGCTGCTGTCGGCCGGCAGCGTCGACGCCGTCGGCCAGACGCTGCTGCTGCGCGGGCTGCTCTCGCCGGCCGGCCACCTCGCCTGGACGGCGTTCGTGGTGGCCGCGCTGTGGCGGGTGCCCACGGCGCGCCGGCGCGGGCGGGCGGTCGCCGGGGTCGTCGGCGCCTACGCGCTGGCCGTGGTGCTGCACACGCTGTGGGACGTCTCGCAGCGGCTGTCGGTGCACGTGGTCGTCGTGGTCGTCAGCCTCGCGCTGCTGCTCGTGCTGACCCACCGCGCGCACACCGGCCGCTCCCTGCAGCCGGTGGACGGGGGCCGGCCGGTGGAGGCGGCGCACCGGTGAGCAGGCCGGTGCGGGCCTGGGAGCTGTACCGCGCCTGGCGCAACCTGCCGGTCAGCGCGCTGGCGCTGGGCTGGGCGCGGCTGCACGGGGCGCGGATCACCGTCGGCGCGGACCTGTTCGTGGAGGCCGCCGGGATGCCCCGCGGCACCTACGGGCGCGGGGGCACGACCATCGGCAACGTGTGGCTGTTCGGGGAGCTGGGCGGCGAGCGCCGCCGCCGGCACGAGGTGCGCCACGCCGACCAGTACGCGCTGCTGGGCACGGTGCCGTTCCTGGCGCTGTACGGGCTGAACGCGCTGGTGACGCGCAACCTGCCGCACCGCAACGTCTTCGAGCGCTGGGCGGGGCTGGCGGACGGGGGCTACGCCGACCCCGGCCGCGCACTGGTGTAGGTTGGCGGAGCTTCGTGCGGACGTAGCGCAGTTGGTAGCGCATCACCTTGCCAAGGTGAGGGTCGCGAGTTCGAGTCTCGTCGTCCGCTCTCCCGGCCGGCCCCCTCCCCGAGGGGGACCGGCCGCACCCGCACCGCCAGCACCGCGACGTCGTCCTCCGCGTGCCCGGCCACCATCTCCAGCGCCGCGTCGCACGCCTCCTCCGGCGTCATCGCCGCGAAGGCCGCCGCGCTCTCGGCCAGCCACGCCAGCCCCTCGTCGATCGAGGCGCCCCGCCGCTCCACGAGGCCGTCGGTGTAGAGCAGCACGGTGGCGCCCGCGGGCAGGCCGTGGACGTGGTCGGCGCGCGGCTGGTCGGCGTCCAGGCCCAGCAGCAGGTCGGGGCTGGTGCGCAGCAGCTCGACGGAGCCGTCGGGCGCGACGACCAGCGGCGGCGGGTGCCCCGCGTTGGACCAGCGCAGCCGCCAGTCCGGCGTCCCCTCCAGGGGCTCGATGGTGGCCAGGACGCCGGTGGCCAGCGCCCCGACGCCGAGGTCGCGCATGGCGCGGTCCAGGGCCGCCAGCGCGGCCGCGGGCGAGACCTCCAGCGAGTAGCCGATGCCGCGCAGCAGGTTGCGCACCTGGCCCATCGCGGCGGCGGCGTCCTGGTCGTGGCCGGTGACGTCGCCGATGACCAGGCAGGTGGTGCCGCCGGCGGTGAGGAAGGCGTCATGCCAGTCGCCGCCGACCTGGGCGTGCTCGGCGGCCGGCAGGTAGCGCGCGGCGATCTCCAGGTGGTCCGGGTGGGGCGCGGAGGTGAGCAGGCTGCGCTGCAGCGTCTCGGCCAGGCTGCGGACGGCGTCGGCGGCGGTGCGCTCGGCGCGCAGCGCCCGCACGCGGTCGACCGCCTGGGCGGTGGAGGCGGCCAGCGCGGTCAGCAGGTCGGCGTCCTCGTCCATCACCTCCCGCTCGCCGTTCCACGACAGCCCCAGGGCGCCGACGACCCGGTCGGCCAGGCGCAGCGGCCAGGCGGCCGTGGTGCGCCCGCCGGCGGTCTCGACGGCGGGGCTGCCGCCGAGCGCACCGCCCAGGGCCCGCGCCGCGGGGTCGAGCTCGTCGCCGAGGACGGCCAGCCGGCGGCCCTGCTCGTCGGTGTCGATCAGGCCCAGCGCGATGCCGTCGGCGCCCAGCAGCACCGCGGCGCCGCGCGCGAGCACCCGCAGGACGTCGACCTCCTCCTCCACGTCCGAGAGCGCCTGGGCGACGGCGACCAGGCCCGCCAGGCGCTGGGCCTGCCACTGCTGCAGGTCGGCGCGGCGGCGCTCGGCCTCGTAGGAGGCGGCGGCGGACAGGGCGTCGCCGACGGTGGCGGCGACGAGGCGGACGAAGTCGCGGTAGGCGGCGTCGACGGCGATGGCGGTGGACAGGCGGGCGGCCAGCACGCCCGGGGAGTCGCCGCCGAGGGCGGCGGGGATGCGCACCCACGCCGTGCGCGAGCCGTCGGGGTCCTCGCGCACGAGGACCTGGCGCGGGCGCAGCGCCACGGGCGGCTCGGGCAGCCGGCGCGGCGAGCCCGGCAGCTGCAGGTCGACGGCCGGCAGGTCCAGGGGGGCGGTGCCGAGCACGTCGAGCGCGCGCTGGGCCAGCTCCAGCGGCGGCTGCAGCTCGCTGGCGAGGTCCCCGAGGCGGGTGAGCAGCTCCAGGCGGCGGTGGTCCTGCACCTGCCGGGTGGTCTCCACGGTGATGTCCATGACGCCCGCGACACGGCCGTCGTCCTCGCGCAGCGGGGAGTAGGAGAAGGTGTGGAAGCTCTCCTCGGGGAAGCCGCGGCGGTCCAGCAGCAGCGGCATGTCCACCGACCACGTCGCCTCGCCGGCCAGCGCGGTCTCGAACAGCGCGCTGATGTCGTCCCACGCCTCGGGGAAGACCTCGCGCACCGGCCGGCCCAGCGCCGCGGGGTGCTTGTCGCCCATGAAGTCGGCGTAGGCGGCGTTGTAGAGCATGACGAGCTCCGGGCCCCAGCACACGAGCGCGGCGAAGCGGGTGCCCAGGGCCAGCTCCAGCGACCGGCGCAGCGACCGGCTCCAGCCGGCGGGCTCGCCCAGCGGGGTCGCCGCCCAGTCCACGGCCTCGTAGGCGGCGCGCAGGTCCGCCGCGACGCCGAACGGCAGGCTCGTCACCACGCGCTGGTCACCACGCCCGCGAATCTAGTGGTGCCCGCCCGGAGCAGCTCCCCCCGCCGTGCGCAGCCAGCGGGACCCGGCGCCCTCGGCGGCCGCGGCGTCGCCCGGGTTGAACAGCGAGCACCGGCTCAGCGACAGGCAGCCGCAGCCGATGCAGCCGGTGAGGGAGCTGCGCAGCGCCTCCAGCTCGCGGATGCGGGCCTCCAGCAGCTCCTGCCACAGCTCCCCGACGCGCGACCACTCGCGCGCGGACGGGGCGCGGTCGGCGGGCAGGGTGGCCAGGGCCTCGCCGATGGCGGCCAGCGAGAGCCCGACGCGCTGACCGGCGGCGATGACGGCCAGCCGGCGCAGCACGTGGCGGGGGAAGCGCCGGCGGCCCGCGCCGTCGCGGACCGCCGTCAGCAGGCCGCGCTCCTCGTAGTGGCGCAGCGCGGCGACCGAGAGCCCGGCGCGGGCGGCGACGGTGCCGATGCTCAGCAGGTCCTCGCGCGCGCTCACGGGGGCAGGATCGCCCGCGGGCCGCGGCCGCGTCGACCCGGACACGTCCCTCTCCCTCCGATCGGTGATCTTCCACGGTGCACCGCGGAAGATCGCGAACGGAGGGGATGACGCGGGGGCGCCCGTGCGTTACGGTGCTGATTGAAACTTCAAACACCGAGGGGGACACCGTGGAGATCGGCATCAGCGCGTTCGCGGAGACGACGCCGGACCCGGCGACGGGGACGACGATCAGCCACGCCGAGCGGCTGCGCGAGGTCGTCGAGGAGATCGAGCTGGCCGACCAGGTGGGCCTGGACGTCTACGCCCTCGGCGAGCACCACCGCCCCGACTACGCCGCCTCCGCCCCCGCCGTCGTGCTCGCGGCCGCCGCCACCCGCACCTCGCGCATCCGCCTCTCCAGCGCCGTCACCGTCCTCAGCTCCGACGACCCCGTCCGCGTCTTCCAGCAGTTCGCCACCCTCGACGGGCTCTCGGGCGGGCGCGCCGAGGTCATGGCCGGGCGCGGCTCCTTCATCGAGTCCTTCCCGCTGTTCGGCTACGACCTCGGGGACTACGACGAGCTGTTCGCCGAGAAGCTGGAGCTGCTGCTGGCCATCCGCGCGGACCCGGAGCGGGTGGAGTGGCGCGGCGGGCACCGCCCGGCCATCCCCGGCCTCGGCGTCTACCCCCGCCCGGTGCAGCAGCCGCTGCCCGTGTGGGTCGCCGTCGGCGGCAACCCGCAGTCCGTCGTGCGCGCCGGCACCCTCGGCCTCCCGCTGGCGCTGGCCATCATCGGCGGGATGCCCGAGCAGTTCGCCCCGCTGGCCGAGCTGTACCGCGAGGCCGGCCGCCGCGCCGGGCACGACCCCGCGACGCTGCGGGTGGCGACCCACTCGCACGGGTTCGTCGCGGCGACCACCCAGCGCGCCGAGGAGGTCCACTTCCGCCCCTACCAGGCGGTCATGAACGGCCTGGGCCGCGAGCGCGGCTGGAACCACTTCTCGCGCACCAGCTACGAGGCGGCCCGCAGCCGCCGCGGCGCCCTGCTCGTCGGCTCCCCGCAGGAGGTCGCCGAAAAGATCCTCTTCCAGCACGAGCAGCTGGGCGTCGACCGCTTCATGCTGCACCTGAGCGCGGGCACGATGCCGCACGCCGACGTGATGAAGGCCGTCGAGCTGCTCGGCACCGAGGTGGCGCCGCTGGTGCGCGAGGAGCTCGGCGGCTGAGACGAGCGGGGGCCGGCGGCCGGCGGCCGGGGGGACCCCGGCCACCGGCCCCCGCTCCGGGTCAGCGCCTGCGGACGACCAGCCAGACGGCGACGGCCGTGACCGCCACGACCGCGCCGAGCAGCACCCCGCTCTGCTGCCTGGCCGACCCCGGCGCGCTCGCCGAGACGCCCTGCACCTTCGCGCCCGCGGTGTGCACCGTCGAGGCGGCGTGCCCGCGCAGCTCGTCGACCTTGTGCAGCGCCTGCGCCTTGACGTCGTCGACCTTGTGCTGGGCCTGCGCCTTCACGTCGGCCTTCGCGGCGAGGGCGTCGGCCGTCGCGGCCAGGCGGTCGCGGGTGATCTCGATGTCGCGCTCGAGCGCGGCGCGGTCGGTGGGCACGCCGTTGGCGCCCTTCTGGGTCTCGCTCACCGGTGGAACCCCTCCTTGGCCGCAGCCACGTCCTGCTTGACGCTGTCGACGGCCGCCTGCGGCACCGGCGGCGCCGCCTGCTGGACCTCCTTCCTGCCCAGCAGCCCCACGACGACCGCCACCGCGATGAGCACGACGCCCACGATCAGCGCGGCCAGCCAGGCGTCGAGCGCGAGCGAGAGCGCGAGGATCGCCGTGGTGATCAGGGCGCCGATGCCGAAGAAGGCCAGCAGCCCGGCGACGGAGAACATCCCGATGCCGGTGCCGGCCTTCTTGCCCTTCTCGGCCAGGTCCATCTTGGCCAGCTGCACCTCGTCGCGGACGAGGTGGGAGACCGTCTCGGTGAGCTGGCTGACCAGCTGACCGACGCTCTCGTCGGAACGGGTCGGGGAGGCGACCGGCCCCGGTCCCGTGGACACGCTGAGGTCGTCCACCCTCGTGGATCCCGTCGGTTGGCTCATGGCTCCAGGTGTACCCCGGCGCGGGCCGGACGACACCCCGGGACCGCCGCGCCCCCGGCGCGCGGCGACCCCGTGCTCAGCGCATGTGCGGGTAGACGTGCTCGGTCGGCGGCAGGAAGTTCTCCTTGATCGAGCGCGGGCTGGTCCAGCGCTGCAGGTTGAGGATCGAGCCGGCCTTGTCGTTGGTGCCCGAGGCGCGCGAGCCGCCGAAGGGCTGCTGGCCGACGACAGCGCCGGTCGGCTTGTCGTTGACGTAGAAGTTGCCCGCCGTGAAGCGCAGCTCGCGCTGGGCCTGCGCCACGGCCCGGCGGTCGGTGGCGACCACGGCACCGGTCAGCCCGTAGGGGGAACCGGACTCGACGGTGCGCAGCGCCTGCTCCCAGGCGCCGGGGCGCGCGTCGTCGTAGACGTGCACGGCGAGGATCGGCCCGAAGTACTCGGTGCAGAACGCGTCGTCGGCCGGGTCCTCGCCCAGCAGCACCGTCGGGCGCACGAACCAGCCCTCGGAGTCGTCGCAGGTTCCGCCGGCGGCCACCCGGATCCCGTCGGTGGCGCGGGCGCGCTCGATCGCCGCCGCGTTCCTGGCGAAGGAGCGGGCGTCGATGACGGCGCCGCCGAAGTTCGACAGGTCGGTGACGTCGCCGAAGCGCAGCGCCTCGACGTCGGCGAGGAAGCGCTCGCCCATCCGCTCCCACACCGAGCGCGGCACGAACGCGCGCGAGGCCGCGGAGCACTTCTGCCCCTGGTACTCGAAGGCGCCCAGCAGCATCGCCGTCGACAGCACGTCCGGGTCGGCCGAGGGGTGGGCGAGGACGAAGTCCTTGCCGCCGGTCTCCCCCACCAGCCGCGGGTAGGTGCGGTAGCCGGCGATGTTCTCGCCCACCGCGCGCCACAGGTGCTGGAAGGTGGCGGTGGAGCCGGTGAAGTGGATGCCGGACAGCCGCGGGTCGGCGAGCACGACGTCGGAGACGGCCCGCCCGTCGCCGGGCAGCATGTTGACCACGCCGGGCGGCAGGCCCGCCGCCTCCAGCAGCCGCATCGTCCACCAGGCCGACAGCGTCTGCGTGGGCGACGGCTTCCACACCACGGTGTTGCCCATGAGGGCCGGCGCGGTCGGCAGGTTCGCGGCGATGGCGGTGAAGTTGAACGGGGTGACCGCGTAGACGAAGCCCTCCAGGGGGCGGTGGTCCAGGCGGTTCCACACCCCCGGCGAGCTGATCGGCTGCTCGGCGATGAGGCGGCGGCCGAAGGCGACGTTGAAGCGCCAGAAGTCCACCAGCTCGCAGGGGGCGTCGATCTCGGCCTGCTGCGCCGTCTTGGACTGCCCGAGCATCGTGGCGGCGGCGATGCGCTCGCGCCACGGGCCGGCCAGCAGGTCGGCCGCGCGCAGGAACACCGCGGCGCGCTCGTCGTAGTCCATGGCCGCCCACGCGGGCGCGGCGGCCGTCGCGGCCTCGACGGCGGCCCGCGCGTCGGCGTGGGTGGCGCTGGCGAAGGTGCCCAGCACGCTCGCGTGCCGGTGCGGCTGGACGACGTCGACGCGCTCGCCGCCGCCCGCCGACTGCACGCCGCCGATCGTCTGGGTGAGCTCCACCGGGTTCGCCGCCTGCTCGGCGAGGGCGTCGGTGAGCAGCTTGCGCTCGGGGCTGCCCGGCGCGTAGCCGTGGACGGGCTCGTTGCGCGGGACGGGGACCTCGGTCACGGACTGCACGGGGGTTCCTCCGGGGGTCTGGGGCGTCAGCGGGTGACGAGGGAGCGGGCGAAGAAGGCGAGGTTTGCCGGGCGCTCGGCGAGGCGGCGGGAGAAGTAGCCGTACCAGTCGGTGCCGTAGGGCACGTACACGCGCACGGCGTGCCCGGCGGCGGCCAGCCGCCGCTGCTCGGGCACCCGGATGCCGTAGAGCATCTGGAACTCGCAGGAGCCGCGGTCGCGGCCGGCGACGAGGTCCTCGGCGATGCGCACGATCCGCAGGTCGTGGGTGGCGATCATCGGGTACGCGCCGCCGTCGAGCAGCGTGCGCAGGCAGCGCACGTACGCCTTGTCGACGTCGGCCTTGGCGGGGGCGGCGACCTCGGCGGGTTCGGCGTAGGCGCCCTTGACCAGCCGCACCCGCGAGCCGGGGACGGCCAGCTCGCGGGCGTCGGCAGCGGTGCGGAAGAGCATCGACTGCAGCACGCAGCCCAGGCGCGGGAAGTCGGCGCGCAGCGTCCGCACGGTCGCCAGGGTGTCCTCGACGCGGGTGTGGTCCTCCATGTCGAGGGTGACGTCCACGCCCGCGGCGACGGCGTGCCCGACGAGCTCGCGGGCGCGCTCGGTGGCCCGCCGCGGACCGGCCGGCCCCAGCGACTGGCCCAGCGCGGACAGCTTCACCGAGACCTCGTTGCCCTCCGCGAGGCCCTCGGCGGCCAGCCGGTCGACGAGCTCGCGGTAGCCGGCGACGGTGGCGTCGGCCTGGGCGTCGTCGGTGACGTCCTCGCCGAGGCGGTCGAGGGTGACGGCGATGCCGTCGGCGGCCAGGGCGCGCGCGGTGCGCACGGCGGCGTCGACGTCCTCGCCGGCGACGAAGCGCTCCACGACGGGACGGCTGAGGCCGCTGCCGGTCACGAGCGAGCGGACGCCGGGGGTACCGGCGACGCCGAGCAGGAGTTGTCCGAACACCCTTCGACGCTAGGACCGCGCGGGCCCGCGCGGCGATGGACGGACGTCACCTTTTCGTCCCCCGCCGTCATCCAGGTGGATGATGGGCCGGTGAGCTCGCCGTCCGGTCCCGCGGAGCTGCAGGACCTCGTCGACACCGTCGCCGACCTCACCGGCGCCCCGGCGACGCTGGAGGACCGCGACCTGCACCTGGTGGCCTCCTCCGGCCACGACGACGTCATCGACGAGGTGCGCCGCTCCTCGATCCTGCGCCGGCGCTCCGACCCGGCCGTGCAGCAGCTGTTCGCCGGCTTCGGCATCGCGCGCGCGACCGCGCCGCTGCGCATCCCCGGCGACCCGGCGGCCGGGCGGCTGGCCCGCTGGTGCCTGCCGGTGCGCTGGCGGCAGGTCACCTACGGCTACCTGTGGCTGCTGGACCCGCACGGGCGGGTGCGCGCCGAGCAGCTGGAGCGGGTGCACGACGTCCTCGACGTCGTCGCAGCGACGCTGGCCACCCGCGCGCGCGCCGCGGACCGCACGACGTGGGCGGTGGGCGAGCTGCTGTCGGCCGACGCCGGGGCCCGCGCCCGCGCCGTGGAGGAGCTGCGCCGCGACGGGCTGCTGACGGCCTCGGTGCAGGTGGTGGCGCTGGCCCCGGTGGGCGGCGGCCCCGCCGGGGCGGTCAACGCGTGGCTGCTGCCGCGGGCCGTGCTCACCGCCGCCGTGGGCCGGCGCGCCGCGCTCGTCGTGCCGACGCCGCTGGCCGGCACCGAGGTGGCCGCGCGGGCCGCGGCCGCGTTGGCCCCCCAGCACCCGGGCGGGGTGGCGGCGGGGGTCTCGGCGGCGGTGACCGCGGCCGAGGCGCACACCGGCTGGCGGCAGGCCGACGCCGCGCTGCGCGCCGGCGGGGCGGGGGTGCGCGAGTGGGAGCGCCTGGGCGCGCTGCGCCTGCACGCCCTGGCCGGGCCCACGGCGCTGGCCGAGGTGGTCCGCGACGAGCGGGCCCGGCGGCTGCTGGCCGCCGACCCCGAGCTGGTGGAGACGGCCCGCACCTACCTGGACCTGGCCGGCAGCGCCCAGCGCACCGCCGCGGCGCTGTCCATCCACCGCCAGACCCTCTACCACCGGCTGCGGCGCGTGCAGGAGGTCAGCGGCTACGACCTCGGCAGCGGCGCCGACCGGCTGGCGCTGCACCTGGCGCTGGTCCTGGCTCCCCCCGACCCGGCACGCACCCCGGACGGGGAGCCGTGATCACGCCGGCGGCGCGGCCTCCCAGGCGCTGGTGAAGCGCAGGCCGCTGCGCACGAACAGCTGCGTCACCGGGCAGCGGCGCTCGGTCTCGGCGCGCAGCCGCTCGAACTGCTCGGGGGTGGCGTCGGTCTCCAGGCGCACCCGCACGTCGACGGCGTCGAAGTTCGCGTTGCCCTCGGCGCCCCTGGCGATGACCGAGGGGTCCAGGTCGCCCTGCACGCGGAAGCTCCAGCGGCCCAGCGCGATGCCGAGGTCCTTCGCGACGATGCTGCCGGTCACCTGGTGGCAGGAGGTCAGCGCGCCGAGGGCGTAGCTGAGCGGGCTGGGCGCCGAGTCGGCCCCGCCGAAGGACGGGTAGGTGTCGGCGGTGAAGACGTGCTCGTTCTCGCCGGCGACGGTGAGCGTCTGCGCGACGCCCGTCCCCTCGGCGTCGATCACGAAGGGCACGGTGGTCCTGGGCACGGGGATCTCCTCGTCCGTCGTTGCCCGGCGCGGTCGCGCGCGGGCCAGGTCGTCACCCGGGAGCACCCCCGACGTGGGGGTTGCCGGTCAGCGGCCGGGGCCTTCGCTGCTGACGCTCGTGACCTGCTGCGACCGTAGGCGGCGCCTGGTTGCGCCCGCAACCGCTCCGCCCGGATCCACCCGTCCGGCCCTCCCGGGTCCGGGGGGGGGGGGGGGGGGGGGGGGGGGGGGGGCCCGGCCGCGGGGGGGGGGGCGGGGGGGGGGGG